>JAVHLO010000029.1:14020-15977 GCA_031082105.1 Planctomycetota bacterium | reverse complement strand
GGGCGAAGAACAAGGCAGGGGAGTAGGAAACCGGGGGAACTGAAGGGAACTGGGGGGAAGACGGAGGGAACTGGGAGGAACGAAGAGGAACCAGGTTCCCCCCAGTTCCCCTTAGTTCCTCTTCGTTCCTCCCAGTTCCCTCCGTTTCCTCCCTTCGCTACCTCAGCGTCCCCTGGTACTGCGCGGTCCACTGGCGCGACTTGACTTCCGGCGTCGTGTAGTCGGGCAGGAGCATCGGCCCGACTACCGGCGACTTGATGCCCGCCTCGGCCAGCCCCTTCTCGAAGTTCAATACGTGCTGGAGCGTCGTGCGCTTCAACTGCACCCCGGATTTCACGTACTGCGCAGCCCGCGTGCCCGCGCGTCTCCCGAAGGTTATGATGTCCTGCAGCGAATTGCCCATGAGCCGGTTGTCGCCGTGAACTCCACCAGTCACCTCGCCCGCCGCATAGAGGCCCTTGACGGACGTCTCGGTGTGCGCGTTGATGGCCAGCCCGCCGTTCTGATAATGAAGGGTCGGATAGATCAGCATCGGTTCCTTGCTGATGTCGATCCCGTGCCGTTTGAACTGCAGGAACTTGGCGGGGAATTCCTTTCCGACCGTGCCGGGTCCGTGGATCAGGTCGATGATGGGTGAATCAAGCCACGCGCCGACTCTCCCTGTAGGAGTCGAAATGCCCTTTCCGCGCTCAATGCACTCGCGGATCACGCAGGCGGACTCGACATCGCGCGGCTCGAGCGGGAAGCAGAACTCCTGGCCGTCGATGTTCAGCACGTGCGCGCCCTTTCCGCGCACTTTCTCGGTGATCAGCAGGCCCACGTTCTGTTCCGGGTAGGCGACGCCCGTCGGGTGGTACTGGATGGAGTGAAGGAACGTCGTCTTCACCCCCGCCCTGTAGGCCATGACGATGCCGTCCGCCGTCGCGCCATAGTGGTTCGTCGTGGCGAACCCCTGGACGTGCAGCCTGCCGCAACCGCCGGTGGCGAGTATGACGGCCTTGGCCTTCACCACGAAGTACTCCTCTGTTTCCAGGTTGTAGAGTATGGCCCCGGCCGCCTTGCCCTCCTCGTCAAGCAGGAGCTCCACCGCGGGCGATTGCTCGATCACATCGATTTCCGCGCGGTTACGCGCCTCATCGCGCAGCACACGCATGATTTCAGAGCCGGTCATGTCGCCTGCGGGGTTCATCCTCTTGCGCGAGGAGCCGCCAAAATGGTACGAGTCGAGTCGCCCGTCCGGGAGCTTGTTGAACATCATGCCGAGCTCTTCGAGCCAGTGGATGCTGAGCGGTGCGTCGTGGACGAGCGCCTCGAGCAGGTCCGGGTCGTTGGTGAAATGCCCGCCGCCGATCGTGTCGAGGTAATGATAGTACGGGGAATCGCCCTCCTGGACCGCGGCCTGGATCCCGCCCTCGGCCATGATCGTGTTGGAGTCGCCGTGCCTGAGCTTGTTGGCGATAATCACCTTCGCGCCGCTCTCCTGGGCCATCAGGGCCGCCGCCGTCCCGGCCCCGCCGCCGCCGATGATGAGGACATCGGTCTCGTGCGCGGGCTTCGAGACGTCAACGGTTTTGGCGTCCAGCCTGCTCCGCGATTCGAGCAGCTCCGCAAGCTCCTCGGGAAACACGTCGCCCTTGTTCGGGCCGACACGGACCGCGCGCCGCCCCTCTTTCTTGTAGTCGGGGTGGAACTGCGAGAGGACCTTCTCGCGATCCTCGAGCGACAACGGCGGGAAGTGCTCGTTCCTCTTCGCGCGTTCGAGCCGGGCCGGACGAGTCGCTTCGACCCGCTTGATCAGTTCCTTCATTTCGGGAGTGTACCCGGTTGCGGTGGTCATCGTGAGACCCTCATTGGAAGCATCAAATCACAAGCGCCAAGTTCCAAACAAGCTCCAAGCTCCAAATTCGAAACCGTGCGGAAACTCCTCCCTTCGGGATCCCTACGGGCTCCCGAGGAT
>JAVHLO010000029.1:0-14010 GCA_031082105.1 Planctomycetota bacterium | reverse complement strand
AATATCTTCTTCAACTCTTTGGAATTTGGACAATTGGAGCTTGTTTGGAATTTGATTTTTGGAACTTGGAATTTCGGAAAGTACCGCGCGATATTTCACGTTTAGACGTAAGTCTTGTCCTTCGGCATCCACTCTCCAAGGGCGGCGGTATCCGGTTCGCGCTCGCGGCTGGAATAGAGCTTCTTCAGTTCTTCCCTGGCGACCTTCTTGAGTTGCTTGAGCATCGCGTCGTACTTGCCCGACTCGACCTCCTTCACTCTCTTCGCCACGTGTGCCGCACGCGGCATGATCATCGAACCGTAGATGCGCCGCGCGAGCTGGGCGATATGGTACTGGGGCAGCTCGCCCATGCACCGGCTTGCGCACAGCCCGCACTGGATGCAATCGAACGACAGCCTGGCCGCTTTCTCGATATTGCCCTGGAGCAGCGCGCTGACATAGTCCATTACCTGCACGTCCATCGGGCAGGCCTTGGTGCAGGAGTTGCAGGCCACGCACCTGAGCAGTTCGGGGTAGAGCTTGAATATCTCTTCGGGCTTGGCTAGGATCTTCTTGAAGTCGTAGGTTGCGCGGTTTGCCGGGTAGAAGGGGATCTGGGCAAGGTACATGTCGGGTTCGACAACCGTCTGGCAGGCGAGCCCCACCTGCAGCTTGTAGTTGCCGGCCTTGCGGTAGACGGTGCTGCACGCGCCGCAGATGCCGCCCCGGCAGCCCGCGCCGCGGATGAACTTGAACCCGGCGTATTCCATCGCCTTCATGATCGTGAGCGTCTCGGGCACGTCATAGCGCCTGCCCATGATGTAGATGGGCACCGTGCGCGCGCCCTCAGGGAGAATGGCGCGGTCACCGGTCGCCATGGCCTTTGTCCTGTCCTGTTGCTTCGCGTTCGCTGTCATACGTGTCTCCTTAGTCTGTCCGTCAATGTCGGTTGGGTCGGTTGAGCCGGTTGAGCCGGTTTAGTCGGTTTAGCCGGTTGGGCCCATCAGTTCTCTCGTGTCTCGGTACTCCAACAGATCTACCTGCCCCAACCGACCTAACTGGCTCAACTGGCCTAACTGGCACAACTGGCCTAACTGACCAGCCCGACCGACTCCAGGTACTTCAACGGCGATGTAATATGCTTCTTCAACCACGAGCGCACATCGGGCAGCCCCATTGCCAGCCCCATCAACTCCGTGAAAAAAAAGACCGGCATGCGCTCCTCGCCCTCGCCGGGTCTCTGCCGGATGTCCAGGTTCGATTGACACAGCGGGCACGCGCAGACGATCGCGTCGGCCCCGGACTCGCGCGCGTCCTTGACTATCCCGCCCACGAGTTTCTCCGCGATATCGATGCGGTAGAGGACGAGGCTCCCGCCGCAGCAGTCGATCTTCGAAGACCAGTCTCGGACGTCTGCTCCAAGTGCGCGCATGAGGTCGTCCATGATACGCGGGTTCTCAGGGTCGTCAAACTCCATCACGGCAGGGGGCCTGACCAGGTAGCATCCGTAGTAGCAGGCGACCTTGAGGCCCTTGAGGGGCCTGGCCACCTTTTCGCGCACACGCTCGATCCCCAGCTCCCTGACAACGACATCGAGCATGTGTCTGACCTGATGGTCGAGGTTCAATTTCTTTCCAATGATCTCCTCGACGCGCGACTTCAACTCCGGATCGGCGCGCAATTCGTGTCTTGCATGCTTTTCCCTCGAGAAACACGCCGCGCATGCGACGGCCATATCGAGTCCGAGCTCTCCCGCTATTGCCATGTTCCGCGCCGGGAGCGCGATGGAGAGGAACTTGTCGACATGATGCGCCGAGCTCGCGCCGCAGCAGTTCCAGTCGGGAAGCTCGACGAGCTCGATGCCGAGCGTCTTTGCGACGGCGAGCACGGACTCGTTGAACTCGAGCGAGCTTCCTTCGAGGGAACAGCCGGGGTAATAGGCGAACTTCATCTGGCGTCTCGGAAAAGACACTGGGCATTTTCCATTTTTCATTGGTCATTTCTCGTTCTCACATTGACCGCACGCCGGCCCGACCGACTGAAGTGGTCTGCGTGCGCCTCAATGAAAAACGAGAATTGACAAATGAACAATGACAAATGAGACAAGGGCGCTACCCGGCTCCTTTGCCGGGCGGCGGCGTTTCCTTATCGAGTCTCTCGAACATCCGCTCGATCACCTGGCGGTCCTCGGTCTTCTTGGGAAAGAACTTCAATTTCCCGCGGACGAACATGCGCCAGCCGAGCCACATATCGGCGAGCGCGCGGCCGGAGAGGCTGAACATCTCGCCGGTCGCCCATTTCAAGCGCGTCATGAGGCCGAGCTCGGAGATCCGGCCCCGGCCCCTGATCACCTTCAGGAACGAATCGTGGAAGGCGCGCGCGGCCTTCTCCGGGACTTCGATCCCCTCGCGGATCGCCGTCTCACGGAGCGCGTCCATCACCCGGACGATCTCGATCTCGTTCGGGCATCGCGTCGCGCACGTCTCGCACGACGCGCATAACCAGATCGTCGAGCAGTTGAGGACGAGGTCCTTGAGCCCCATCTGGGCGAACCGGACGACCTGGTGCGGCTTGAGGTCCATCGCGTACGAGACTGGGCATCCCGCCGTGCACATCATGCACTGGTAGCAGCGCTCGGCATGGGCGTTGCACATCTTGCCGATCTCGCGCGCGAACGCGGCGTCGACCTGGTAATCGGTGTTTTTGATCCTTACGGTCATACTCCTGACCTGTACTCCTTCAGCGCGCCGAAACGCACTACTACCGCAAAAAGGCGCAGAATACGCAAAAGAACGCGGCGCAGCAGAGCCGCAACCAAACCTACCGCAAAGCACGCAAAGGGCGCAAAGCGAATTGCGCCTTTTCGCGGCAGACAATTCCTGTGGCCGCGGCTATCCTTCCCCGAGGGGCGAGAGTTCATTCTCCTTGAATGTCGCCAGCGGGAGTTCCTCCCTGGGGTCCTTCCCGGCGATGTAGTTGAATATCGCCTGCACGTCATCAGCGACGCGCGGGAAAATCTTCGCGAGTTCGATCCCGTTCGGGCACGCCTCCGCGCAGGCGCCGCAGGAGACGCACGACGAGACCATGTGGTTCAGGCGCGTGAGGTGGAACAGGATCGTGTCGTCGGGGAGGCGCAATGCGCCCTTGCGCTTTGCCCAGTCGACGTACTTGTGCGGTTCGAACTCGAACACGGGTGAATCGAAAAAACACTCTTTGCAATAGCAGATGGGGCACGCGTCCCTGCAGTTGTGGCATCCGATGCACTTCGAGAAGAACTTGAGGAGCTTCGCAAAGCCGCCCGCTTCTTCGTTCGCCTTTGCGAAGTACGCCTTGCGCGCTTCTTTTCGCTTCGCGCGGCGGTCTTCGATCTCCTTCTGTCTCGCCGGCGGAACCTCCCCCGGGCTGCCGACCCCCGCGGCGGCAAGAGCGGCGGCGCCGGCCTCGCTCGTGGGGATCAGGAGCAACTGCTTCTCGGGGTCCACGCCGAAAAGGCCGACGTTGATGTCGCCGGTATGCGGCACGAAATGCTCACAGATGGCGCAAGCCGCCCTGAGTCCGTCGCGGACCGCGTCCGCGCGGGACTCCTTCATGAAGGCCGCGATCCTGTCGGTGTCCAGCGCTTTGTCCGGAAGGGAGCTCAACTTCAGCGCGCCGAGGCAGTCGCTTCCGATGATGAGGAGGTTCTCCATGTGCGCCTGTTTCAGTTTCACCAGTTCGACGAGCGCCCTCGATTCGCACGGGCGCAGCAACACGGCCAGCTTCTCGCCCGAAGGCGCCAGTCGGGTCATTTCGGAGATTACCCCTGCGGCGTTCACCGGCATCACGGGGGCGAAGGGGTTCACGCGCGATATCCCCTGGACATCGCTGACAAGCGCATACACGACCCCGACACCGTGCTGCAGGTTGCAGGGCGCGAAGACGCCGCTCACGACCTTCCTCTCGAGCAGGGCGCGCAGGAACTTGCGCATCGATTCCGCCGAGTTTCCCTCGACAATCGTCACAGGTGCTTCACTCATTGGTCACAGTCCGCAATCCAAAATCTGGAATCCATAATTCAGAATCCGGAATCCAAGACCCAAAATCCGAACTCCGCAATCCGCAATAGCTCTCCAGGGAAAACGACGGCACTCCGCTGCGGCTCCGTGCCTTACTACAAACTCGCCGCAATCCCAAATCCACAATCTAAAATCCAAAATCGCTAGGCCTCCCATGCGCCGGCCATCTCGCTCGGGCCTTTCTTGCGAATCTCCTCGGTCATTTCTCTGGCGATCTTTGCGAATTTCGGACCCTCGGCGGCGCTTATCCAGCGAAGCCAGACGCGATCCTCAGCCAGGCCCAGCGATTTCATGATCGTTTTGAGGATGGCCATACGTCTGCGCGCCTTCATATTACCCGATACATAGTGGCAGTCGCCGGGACGGCATCCGCCGACGATCACGGCGTCGGCGCCGTTGAGCAGGGCGCGGATGACATAGACGGGGTCAACGGTCCCGCTGCACATCACGCGGATGGGGCGGATGTTGGGCGGGTACTGCATCCGCGTCGTGCCTGCGAGATCGGCCGCAGTGGCGGTGCACCAGTTACAGAAGAAGCCGACGATTTTGGGTTCGAAGTCGCTCATGGCAGTCTCACAATCTCTGAACAGTTGCGTTAGCCCGCGGGCAGTTCCCAATAGTTCCCCTTAGTTCCTCCCAGTTCCCTTGGTTGCCGGGGGAACAACGAGGAACTAACGGAACTAAGAGGAACCAAAAGGAACTACGTCAACACCGCATCCAGCGCGGCGAACACCTGCTTGTCCGAGAGTCCGCGGATCTTTGTCGCCCCCGATGGGCAGACCGTCGCGCAGACACCGCAGCCCTGGCACTGTGCCTCGAGTACTCTTGCGATCCTCTTGCGGGGATCTTTCACGCGAGCAGAATAGGGACACATGGCGATGCACATCTCGCAGCCGGCGCAGCGCCGTTCGTTCACCTCCGAGACCACCCTGGCCGGGTGCGTCGTTCCCTGGGCCAGTGCGGCAACGACACGCTGCGCCGCGCTGCCCGCCTGCGCCAAGGCCTCCCTGATCCCGCAGGGGCCGGCAGCAAGGCCACAGACGAACACGCCTTCCTTCAAGAAATCCTGCGGCCTGAACTTCACTTCCGCTTCCGAGAAGAACCCGTCGCAGTCGAGCTCCAATCCCAGCGCGCGCGCGAGCGGCGCCGTGTCGTTCGGCTCGACGCCGGTGCTCAACACCAGGAGGTCGGGCTCGAATGTGAAATCCGCCGCTACGTACGGGTCCGTGACCGATACGTGGAGTTTGCCCTCCTTGGCCGAAACCTCCGGCTTGCGCTCCGGTTCGTAGCGCACGAACGAGACGCCGTTGTCGCGCGCCTTCGTGTACCACTGTTCCCGGAAACCGTACGACATCAGGTCGCGGTTCAAGACCACCACCTGGGCGTCGGGCTTCAGCTCTCTCAGCCTGCGCGCGTTCTTGAGCGCCTGGCTGCAACAGATCCTGCTGCAGTACGGCCTCTTTTCGTCGCGCGACTCGACGCATTGTATCATCACGACGCTCTTGATATCCCGTTTCTCGAAACCGGGCTCGAAGAGCATCTTCTCGAAGGCGTGTTGTGTGACGATGCGCTCATCCTTCCCGAAGAGATATGAGCTCGGCACATGTTCGCGCCCGCCCGTGGCGATTACCAGCGCGCCGTGCTTGATCTCCAGAGTGGTCCCCTCTCCCTCTGGCGGAGCCGCAGCGACGTCCCGCCGCAGCGGGAGAGGGCTAGCGTGAGGGACGCTGGAGATCTGTGTTGCCGGAGAATCGCTTGCCCCGTCTGACGCGGCCACCCGGCGTTCGTCGGCGCCGCCTTGCGCGTCGGAGCAAGCGGAACGCCACTCCGGCTGCGGCCTTCGTGGCTTACTACAAACCGACAGCGTGCTCACGAAGCCCCCGACATGCCCTTGAACGGCGACCACCTCGCTTTCGAGGTGGACATGCACGCGCTTGTTCGATTCGATATCAGCGCGGGCTCGATTGAGTACGGTTGCGAAATCCGGGTTGTCGAGCGTATGCCGGATATCCGCCGCGTTTCCGCACAGTGTCTTGCCCTTCTCGACCAGGTGGACGTCAAACCCGAGCGCCGCAAGGGCGGAAGCGCAGGCCATCCCGCACAATCCGCCGCCGACGACCACGACGCCCTGGTCGAGCTGCTCCGAGCCCGGTATTGAAGGAAGCTCGTAGCGTAATTGCGCAATGGCCGCGCCGACGAGCGCCGTCGCCTTCTCGGTCGCCGCCGCTACGTCATCATGGACCCACGCGACATGTTCGCGCACGTTGACGACCCGGACGAATTCCGGCGCAACGCCGGCGTCCGCCAGCGCGCGTTCGAACTTCGCCTTGAATCCGTAGGGGACGCAAGCGGCGATCGCGACCCTGTCGATCGCCTGGCTCTTTGCGGCCTCGACCATCTCCTTCAGGTCGTCGTCGAAACAAAGGTAGCCCAGTTCCGTGGCGAGCTCGACGTCCCGCTGCATCTTGCTCCACTCAACCAGCTTGCCGGTATCCAGCTTTCGTCCGATCTCGCCGCCGCACGCGCAGACGAAGACGCCCACTCTCGGCTTGTGTGATGGCGCGGAGGGTGGCGGCACGCATGAGACCCCGGCTTGAGCGTGGCCAGTTTTGGGGAGCGTTGAAGCCGGAACGCGGAAGTTGGGACTCGGAACTTGGAAGTCAGAAGTCGGAACGCGGAAGAGGGAGCCATCAGACACCTGTTCCGACTTCCGAGTTCCAACTTCCAGCTTCCCGACGGATGCGGCCTCCGCGGCGGCCGCGCACGCCTCGGTCATCGAGTCCCGGATGTCCTTCGGGCCGGCCAGGGAGCCGCAGACGAAGACACCTTCGCGGCTCGTCCGCACGGGAGAGGCTTCGCTCGTCCTGCAGAACCCCCATTCATTTGCCTGGACACCGAGTGTCTCCAGCAGCCGGGCGGAACCCTTCGAAGGAGTCTGTCCCACGGAGAGCACAACGAGGTCGAATTCGCGCTTCGTGATGTTCCCGTCGGCCATAAACGCGGACAGCTCGAGGTCCTTCGTGCTCGCGCGTTGCCTGACACGCGACACGCGGCAGCGCACGAACTCGACCCCGTATTCTTTTTTCGCGCGTTCGTAATACTTGTGATACTCTCTACCGAAGGCGCGCATATCCATGAAGAAGACGGCCGCCTGGATGGTCGAATCGAGATCCTTTGCGAGCATGGCCTCTTTCATGGCGTACATGCAGCACGCGGAAGAGCAGAAATCGCGCTTGCGCTCCCTCGATCCCACGCACTGGAGAAACGCGATCGTCTTCACGGGTTTTCCGTCGGAAGGGCGAAGCAGCGCGCCGCCCGTCGGCCCCATCCCGCTCAGGAGCCGCTCGAATTCGATGCTCGTGACGACGTTCGGGAACCTACCGTAGCCGAACTGGCCGAGCGGGGCGGGATCGAACTCATCGAATCCGGTCGAGAGTACGACTGCGCCAACCTGCATCGTGGCGGTGGATTCCCTGGCGGCAAGGTCGATCGCGCGGGTCGGGCATTTCTCGACGCATGCGCCGCACTTCGTGCAGGCCTGCATGTCGATTGAGTAGGCGTTCGGGATGGCCAGCGGATACCGGATGCCGATGGCCTTTCGCAGGCGCGTGATTTCTACCCCGGCCA
The DNA here is from genome assembly GCA_031082105.1 of Planctomycetota bacterium. Classification (GTDB taxonomy): domain Bacteria; phylum Planctomycetota; class MHYJ01; order JACQXL01; family JAVHLO01; genus JAVHLO01. The sequence goes on along the minus strand of JAVHLO010000029.1, from coordinate 6,349 downwards.
CGCCGGGGGTCTTCTCCGCAATTCGCAGGTTGGGGTTCGGAGTTCGGAGTTCGGAGTCCGGAGTCCGCAGTGCCACCGCGGCTGTTCCGGGGGATGACGGCGTCCCCTGGGACGGGACGATCGGAACCGCCGCCATGGGCGGCGTAGAATCGGGCGACGGCGCCTTTCGTCTCGCACTGGGCGCGTTGAAGGCATCTGGAATCTCAACAGGGCAAACCTGCGCACAAACGCCGCAGGCCGTACACCTGGCGGGGTCGACATATCGCGCGGCCTTGCGCAAAGTCACCTGGAACGCACCCGGCCAGCCCTCGAGCGCGGTCAGCTCGGTGTGCGGCATGACCGTTATGTTCGGGTGGTTGAGGCTTCTGCGCAGGCAGAACTCGGCGACGCGCGAGCGGCCCAGGGTCGGCAGCATCTTACACATGCCGCAGTGGTTGGTGGGGAACTGGTTATCGAGCTGGGACAGCGTTCCCCCGATATTAGGCGCGGTGTCGATGAGACAGACCTGTCGCCCGGCCTGCGCGAGCTCCAAGGCCGCGCGCACCCCGGCGACTCCCGCGCCGACAATCAGGATTGTTCCCTGTTCACTGGTCACTTGAGTTCTCTTAGTGGCCCTTCGGCAAAGCCCGCCTGGGATGAAATCCGATTCGCTCTCTGGGCGGTTCAGCCGGCGGCTCCATCAACTCGCGGATAACTGCCACAAGTTGGCCGATTGCCTCGTCGTGACTGCCGAGCCGACGCTCCAGTTCCGCCATTTTCTCCGCCAGCTTCCGATGTGTGGCCAGGATCTGCCTGAGTCGAACAAATGCCCGGACGACAAGGACGCTCGTTTCCACGGCTCGGGGACTATTGAGTACATTGGCTGCCATGATGGCGCCGTGCTCGGTAAAAGCGTATGGAAGATAGCGAACATTGCGTTTGGATGCGGTCACAAATTGTGATCGCATCGCCCCTGCTTCGTTCTGTGTCAGGCGAAACACGAAGTCGCTCGGAAACCGCCTAGGATTCCTCTTAACCGCCTGATTCAGCACTCTAACGGGCACGCCATAGAGGTTGGCCAAGTCTTGATCGAGCAGAACCCTGTGTCGGCGGACAAACAGAATCCGCTCTTCAATGTGCCTTGCCGCCATCAGCTCAGTTGCTCCGGCCACACCCGTACTCCATCATTGGCTCATTGAGCTATTTGGGGCGAAACGAAGAGCCTCTACGCTCAATAGGGAAATCCCCTAGTACGCCCCCGCCATCACGTCTATCATCTCGAATATCTGCCGGTTATCCATGTTTTTGAGCTGCATAGCGCCGGAGGGGCAGGCGACGGCGCAGGCGCCGCAACCCTCGCAAAGCGCTTCGTTCACGTGACAGACCTTTCGAATCGGGTCAACGGTCGGCGCCTTGTACGTGCATACACGCTCGCAATACCCGCAGCCGGCGCAGACCTCCTCGTCCACGCACGCGATCGCCGGGTCTCGTTCCAGCGCCTCACGCGTGAAGAGGGAGATCACCTTCGCGGCGGCGCCGCCCGCCTGCATCGTCGTCTCCGGGATGTCCTTCGGGCCCTGGGTCGTGCCTGCAAGGTAAACCCCCGCCGTGAGCGTCTCCACCGGCCTCAGTTTTATGTGCGCCTCGCTTATGAAGCCGGCAGCGTCCGTAAGGATGTTCAACTTGCGCGCGAGCTCCTTCGTGCCCGCCGACGGGACTATCGCAGTGGCAAGCACAACCATGTCCGCGGGTATCTCGATCGCCTTTCCCGTCAAGGTGTCCGTCCCCCAGACCATCAATTTCCCGCCCTCGCGGAATATCTTCGAGACTCGGCCGCGGATGTAGGTAATCTGCGCCTCTTCCGTCGCGCGCTGGACGAACTCCTCGTACCCCTTCCCCGTGGCCCGGATGTCCATGTAGAACACGTAGACCTTTCCCTGCGGGACTTTTCTCTTGAAGTAGAGCGCCTGCTTGGCCGTGTACATGCAGCAGACCTTGGAGCAATAAGGGACGCCGCGCTCAGGGTCTCTTGAACCGACGCACTTGACAAACACGATGTCCTTCGGAACTCGACCGTCAGACTGCCTGCGCGGCATGCCGCCGGTCGGCCCGTCAGGGGAGAGCATCTGTTCGAACTGCATGCCGTCCAGCACGTCGGGGTCGGACGCGTACTCCGGCACGAGGTCCTTGGAGTAGAGGCCGTATCCGGCGGCGACGATGACGGCGCCCACGTTCTCTTCAACAATTTCTGCGCTGCCCGCGGCAGAGGCTACGGAGGCTACTGAGGTTACAGAGGTTGCGGTCTCTGCGGCGGTTCCGAGTTCCGAGTTCCGCGTTCCGCGTTCCTCCTTGCGACGGATCTTGACGATGAAATTGCCGATGTATCCGCCCAATTCATCGAGCTCTGAACTCGTGTAGACCTTGATCTTCGGGTGCGACATCACCCGAGCGATATTCGCCGATATGGCGCACGGGGACCATTCGAGCGTCAGGAACGTCCCCGAAATCTTCGTTGCCTGGCCGCCGAGACGCCCTTCGCGTTCGACGAGGATGACTTCGTAACCCGCATCGGCGATATCGAGCGCGGCCTGCATGCCGGCGATGCCGCCCCCGATGATGAGCGCCCGTCTAGTCACCGAGAGGCGTGGCGGCACGAGCGCGAGATTTCGGCGCACCTTCTCGATTGTGGCTTTGATGATGGCAATCGCCTTCAGCGTCGCCGTCTTACGATCTTTGCCGTGCGGCCAGGAGCATTGCTCGCGAACATTGGCGATTTCGCAATGGAACGGGTTCAGCCCCTCCGATGCCGCGAGCCGCCTGAACGTCCCCTGGTGAAGGGTCGGCGAGCAATTCGCCATTATGATGCCGTTCAGCTTCTTCTGGCGTATTGCATTCCTGACCTGATTCTGACCGGGGTCGGAGCAGTTATAGATGTAGTGCTGCGCATGCACGACGCCGGGGTACTTCGATATCTGCTCGACAACTCTGTCGACATCCACGGAGGCCGCGATATTCAGGCCACAGTGGCAGAGGAAGACGCCGATTCTATCAACGTTCACTTCGTACGTCATGATCTTCAGGTCAATGACCTAGTGACCAACAGACTTCTTGACCGTCTTCTGCGACAGCACGCCGAGCACCTTGGATGCGGCGGCGCTTGCCTGCGCTACGGACTCCGGAACATCCTTGGGTCCCTGCGCGGTGCCGGCCACGAATATTCCGTCGACCCCTGTCTCCACCGCGCGCAGCTTCGGGTGAGAGACGTTCACGAATCCAAATTCGTCGGCACGGATTCCGATCCTTGCGGCGACGTCGGTCGCGTCCTTCGCGGGGACCATTGCCATTGCCAGCACGACCATGTCCGCTGCGATTTCGACACGCTTCCCGCTGAGTGTATCCGCGCCCCAGACCATGATCTTGTCGCCCTCGCGGAATACTCTGGAAACCCGGCTTCGCAGATAGACGACACCTTCCTCCTCAACTGCGCGCCGGACAAATTCCTCATACCCCTTGCCGTCGGATCTGACGTCCATGTAGAAGACATAGGCCTGCCCGTCGTGGACCGCATGTTTGTAGAGCATCGCGAGCTTCGCAGAATACATGCAGCAGACGCGTGAGCAGTAGGGCATGCCGTGTTCCGGGTCGCGCGAGCCCACGCATGAAATGAATACTACTTCCTTGGGCTCCTTCCTGTCGGATGGCCTGACTATCTTGCCGGCGGTCGGTCCCGAAGGGCAGACTATGCGCTCGAATTCCAGGCCGTTGAGCACATCGGCATCTTCGGCCATCTCGGGGGCCCGTTCCTTGCCCATGAGGTCGTAGCCTGTTGCGACCACGATCGCGCCGACCTCGACTTCTTCGATGCGATCCTGATCCTCATGCACGATGGCCTTCGCCTGGCAGATGTTCTCGCAGCCCTTGCACTCGAGCTCCTTCTTGATGCGCAGGCACGAGTTCGGGTCGCGCACGAACTTGTTCGGAACCGCCTGTGCGAACGGCTTGAAGATCGCCTTTCGGCGGGCCATGCCGCGGTTGAACTCGCACCGGACGGCAATCGGGCAGGGGTTGATGACCTCTATCGCCTTCTTGTCGCATTGTTCGACGCACTTCCAGCAACCCGTGCAGAGTTTCGTGTCGTAGATCGGCTTCTCGCAACCGCATTCCTCGGCCTGTTCCGGGCTGCAGGCCACGCCGATGAACGACACGTTATCGGCAGGGCCCATCTGCTTCTTCTCGACGAGGTTCGCAATTGTGCGCTCCTCGCAGCCCCTGGCCACGACTGCGAGCCTTGCCTGTGGAGATTCGAACGTGAAGCGCCGCACGTAGGCCGCGAGCTGGTACCGCGGCTCCGTAACGAGGTCGGCCAGCTCCGCGGCGCTCGTGAAAAGGTGCGGCCCAACCTGGCCCCACCTGCGGCGCAGTCCCAGGACGCCGGCGCACCCGGCCTCCAGAGCGGAGGAGGCTTGTTGACGCAGAGTGTCAAGCTGGTCGGTCATAGCGGATTCCGGACTCTGGAACGCACGTCAGAACTGGCTCGAACGCGCGGGCCTCTGGATTCCCGCCTTCGCGGGAACGACAAGAATCACCTTGCTCAGCGCTCCTCGATTCTGGACTCGGCGCAGCCATGCTCCATCACGCCGGTTTCTTCTTGGCGACCGACACCGCGCACACCTTGAACTCGGGGATCTTCGCTTCGGGATCGAGTGCGCTGTTGGTCAGGACGTTGGCCGCGCATTCCGCAAAGTGGAACGGAACAAAAACGACGCCCTCTCTCACCATGTTTGTGACCCGCGCGCCGATATCGATTTCTCCGCGACGCGAACGGAGGCGAACCATGTCTCCGTCGGAGACGCCAAGCGGCGACGCGTCTTTGGGGTTCATCTCGACGAAGCCCGTCTTAACCTCGTTGTCGAGCGCAGCAATCCTGCGCGTCATTGTGCCCGTGTGGTAGTGGAAGAGAATCCGGCCGGTGGTCAGCACGAGAGGGTATTCCGAATCGGTCTTCTCTTCCGCCTCGCGCCAGGCGAGTGCGGCGAACACGCCTTTGCCGCGCGAGAAGGTGTCCTTGTGAAGGCAGGGCGTTCCGAGGTCGTCGCGGGTGGGGCACGGCCAAATCAGTCCGGCGCCCTCATCCAGCCTTCGATGCGACACGCCTCCGTAGATCGGGGTGAGCCTCGCGATCTCGTCCATGATCTCCGACGGACTCTGCCAATCGAACCCCTTGCTGCCCATGCGCCCGGCGAGTTCCCTGATCACCAGCCAATCGGCCTTGCTTTGCCCGACGGGCGGCAGGGCCTGGCGTACGCGCTGGACCCGCCGGTCGGTATTCGTGAAGGTCCCTTCTTTCTCAGCGTACGAGGCGCCGGCGAGGACGACGTGGGCCAACCGTGCGGTGTCCGATGGGAAGATATCCTGCACGACGAGAAGCTCGAGCCGCTTGAGCGCTTCCCTGACATGGTTGACATCCGGGTCGGAGACCATCGGGTTCTCGCCCATGACGTAGAGGGCCTTCAGCTCGCCGCGAAACGCCGCCTCCATCATCTCGACGACCGTGAGACCGGGCGCGGAAGGCAATGGTCCGCCCCAGGCCTCGCCGAATTTCCTGCGCATCGTTTCGTCGGACACGCTCTGGTAGCCGGAGAGGACGTTCGGAAGGGCGCCCATATCGCACGCGCCCTGGACGTTGTTCTGGCCTCTGAGCGGGTTCACGCCGGTTCCTTCGCGGCCGATGTTGCCGGTCAGCATCGCCAGGTTCGCAACAGCGCGGACGTTGTCGACGCCCGTGGTGTGTTGCGTGATGCCCATGGCGTAGAAGATCATCGCGCGCTCCGCCCGGGCATACATCCTGGCCGCTTCCACGATCTGTTCCTTTCGCACGCCGCAGATTTCGGCGCCCCGTTCCGCGGGGTATTCGGCCACGGCCCGCGCGAACGCCTCGAACCCCTCAGTCCGCCCGGATACGAATTCGATGTCGTGCAGGTTCTCTGCGATGATCACATTCGCCATCGCGTTCAACCAGGCCACGTCCGTCCCGGGCCTTACCTTGATGAACAGGTCCGCGAACTTGGCCATGGGGACTTCCCGCGGGTCCACAACGACGAGCTTTGCGCCTCGTTCCTTCGCGCGGACGATGCGGGAACCGATCAGCGGATGGTCTTCGAGTGTATTGCTGCCGGTCACGAGGAAACAGTCGGCGATGTCGCATTCCGGAATGGAGTTCGTCATTGCCCCGCTGCCGAACGCCGCCGCGAGCCCTACGACGGTGGACGCGTGACACAGCCGCGCGCAGTGATCCACGTTGTTCGTTTGCAGGACGGACCGCGCGAACTTCATGAGCGCGTAGTTTTCTTCATTTGTGCACTTGGCCGAG
>JAVHLO010000299.1:1570-4857 GCA_031082105.1 Planctomycetota bacterium | reverse complement strand
CCGAAGAAGACGCCACTCCGGCTGCGGCTACGTGCCTTACTACAAACTCGACAGTCTGTCGCGCGCGCGTATGGCAATCGAGTATCGGCCGTCTCTTCAAGGAATGTCAGATGACTTCGATTTCAATCGAACTGGTTGCGAGAGACCGTGGCGAGCTCAGCGGGCTGATCCAGGAGATCCACGAACGGTTCCCGCAGATCGACACCTTGAACATCCCGGACCTGCTGCGGTTTCCAATCCGCAGTTGGGACGCGTATCAACTGGGTCAGCCGTTCTTCAAGAACGTGATTCCACACCTGCGCGCGATGGATTTCAACCTGCGCGGGCGCTTTGAACTCTCCGAGGTCCTGGTCAAGAACAACGTGAAGAGCATCCTGGTCATCACCGGCGACAAGCCACAGGACATGTCGCGCAAAGTGTACAGGAATTCGAGTCTCGAACTGATACGCGTGATCCGCAAGGAGCTACCCGAGATCAACGTGTACGCCGGCATCGATCCGTACAGGGCAAGTCTGCAAAAGGAGCTTGACTACGTGAGGGACAAGCTCGAGGCCGGCGCCTACGGGTTCTTCACGCAGCCCTTCTTCGACTACAGGCTGCTGGACATCTATGCGGAACAGCTCGAAGGAGTGCCCGTCTTTTGGGGAATCTGTCCCGTGACGAGCGACAAGAGCAAGTCATACTGGGAGAGCAAGAACGAGGCGATGTTCCCGAAGAATTTCGATCTGGCCTACGACAACAATGTGAAACTGGCGCAGGGGATTCTGAGGCGGGCGAAGGAGACCAAGTCCAACGTGTACTTCATGCCGATCCGCATAGACCCCATCCGATACCTCAAGGACGTATTTGCCTAGCGGTCTGTCCGAGTAGCGGCCGAGGGCGGATTCTGGAGTGCGGCGGTCGCAACAGCCGCTTTGGCTTCTGCTTGGCTCGCATCATTTGCGAACCTTCGGCGAAGTCCGGCAGTTTGTAGTGGCGCCGTCAGGCGCTCGATTGGACAACGCCTTACGGCGTCACTACGAACTCGAGCAGCACGTCGCCGCGTTCGCAAATGATGCGGACCTAGGAGGGCGGGCGCACTGAGGCATCGGTGCGCTTTCCAGAGAGAACACCGTCTGGCATTGCCCGGACAGGATTCTCAGGACATGATTGACGGAGCCCCAGGATGCGCAAATCGATTCTGTTGATCACCTTCACAGCCCTCATCCTCTGCGCCGGCTGCGCACAGACGGATGGAAAGGCGGGAAAGGGGATCGCCTACGGCCCCTCCACCCACTTCGAGAGCGATCCGAGCCCTGTCGTCAGCCGCGTATCGGGCAACCCGCTCGACTACGCGGGCGCGCGGCTCGGGATCGATGTCCGAAATTTCGAGCTGCCGCGCAGCTATGAGACCGGCTACCGGTTCGCGTGCCGGTTCCCCATCATCGACTTCGTCTCCAACCAGCCGCTCTTCATGAAACAATGGACCGAAGATTCGGCCGGAAGGATATCCCTGCGTCACCGCGACGCGGGGATGCTTGTCGTCAATGACTGCCTCGAAATTCTGCGCGGTACCGCCGACTTTCCGCAATGCGACACCCTCAAAGACGCAGATGCCGCGAAGGACTTCAACGCTGGCCTGGCGAAATCCGGTTTCACCGAGAAGTACGGGACCGAGCTGGGAAGGCTCTGCGCCGACATGCTCCTCGCGTCGAGGCTGGTCACCGAGGCGAGGAAGGACCTCACCGATGACGACGTGAAATTCTTCGACGCCAATCCCGGCTACTTCGTCGCACCCGACGGGAAGAAGATGCCGGAACTCACCGGTGATGTGGGCAGCTTCTTCAAGTTCATCGAGCGTGCAAGGCGCGTACGGTTCGAGTACATCTTCCTCGCCGCGAAGACGCTCGCGGAATCCGTCGGCCGGTACACCGCGGCGACGAAGGGCTGGGGCACCGCGGATTTCTTCCGCGACCCGGCGAAGGCGGGCGCCACGTTCGAACTGCAGACGCCGTTCGGGCCGCTCGTCGTGGCCGGCTGCGGCGACGACACGCACAAGACCGACGCCGCCCTGATCATCGACCTTGGCGGCAACGATGTCTACGCGAACAACGCCGGCGGCTGCAGGTCCATGAAGGAACGCGCGGCGCTCTGCATCGACCACTCGGGCGACGACCAGTACTCCGCCCCGGACCAGCTCTGCGTCCAGGGCTTCGGTTTCTGCGGCGTCGGGATGCTAATCGACCTCGGCGGCAACGACAGGTACATCTCGAAACACTTCTCGCAGGGGGCCGGCATCATGGGCGTCGGCGTGCTCCACGACGCGGCGGGCGACGATTCGTACATCTGCAACGCCTTCTGCCAGGGCGCGGGCGCGTTCGGGCTTGGGGCGCTGCTCGACAGCGCAGGCGAGGACTTCTACGAGTGCGCCACGCTCGGCCAGGGGGCGGGCATGACGCTCGGGCTCGGCGTGATCTCGGACCTCGCGGGCGACGACAGGTACTATGCCTGCGTTACGGGCAAGAAGGACGCGCTCAACAACCTGCCCGGCTACAGCCAGGGCGGCGGCGTCTCGTTCCGCCAGTTGCCGGCGGAGAGGTCGCTCACGCCGTACGGTGGTGTCGGCCTGCTCGTGGATTCCGAAGGGAACGACCGATACCGCGCGGGCGGCTGGAACAGCCAGGGCGGAAGCTACATCATGTCGCTCGGCGCGCTCGTCGACATGAGCGGCAACGACCACTATTCCGGCGGCACCGCGCAGGGGAGTGGCATCCACATCACGAACGCCATCTTCATAGACAAGGACGGGAACGACATCTACGAAGGCGGGTTCCGCGCCGGCGGATCAGGCAGCGACCGCTCGCCGGGGTTCTTCATCGATTATCGCGGCAACGACATCTACAACTCGAGCACCGCGTCGTATGGCACTTCGTGCAAGCCGTTCGGCCTTTCGATTTTCGTCGACTACGAGGGCTCGGACAAGTACGTGAGCAAGCGACCGAAGGGGCCGATCGTGATGAACGACTGGGACAGCTTCGGCGGGATCTGGCCGGAATCGGAACCGCACATGTGGCCGTATGCGATCTGTCTCGACCTCGGCGGCAAGGACGACTACGAGGTGAGAAATCACCGGAACGACTCCGAGCGGCAGAGCTTCGGCCACGGCATCCATCTCGATATGGAATGGAATGGCGGCGACGTCTTCGGCGAGATCAAGAACCCGCTCCCGCCGTACACGGATTCGACGGCAAGTCGCGATTCGGGCGGGAAGGTCCCCTCTCCCCCCGAGGGGGGAGAGGGCGAGGGTG
>JAVHLO010000299.1:0-1560 GCA_031082105.1 Planctomycetota bacterium | reverse complement strand
CGATTCGATTCCGAGATGAAGATGCTTGCGAGCCCGGACACGTTCGCGCGGTTCCAGGCCGTCGGCCGGATCGGCCAGGTGGGCGCGGAAATCCTGCCGACGCTCGTCGAGGCGCTCGAGCAGTCGGAGCACAGGCAGTTCAACCGGGACATCGTGGAGTGTCTGTCGTACCTCTTTGCGCAGGGGAAGATAACCGACCGCGAGACGCCCTTGATCGTGCGTCTTTTGAAGGCGCGCGACCGCGAGGTCCGGACGCTTATCGCTGACAACTTCGGCGTCTTTGGCCTTGCCGGCGGCGTGGACGCGCTGGTCGAGGCGATGAAGACCGACGCAGATCCGCAGGTGCGTCGGTTCGCGATCAGGTCGCTCTTCCGGATGAAGTCGCCGAAGGGGTTGCCGACGGCGCGCGAACTCGCGCTGAAAGACGATTCGTATGACGTCAGGCGGATGGCCGCCATCTATGTCGCGCGGGTGCGTGACGAGGTCGACCCGTTCCCGGTACTGATCGAACAGCTCCGGAATGATCCCGCGCCGTGTGTGCGGGTCATGGCGTGCGACGGTATCGGGTATCTCAAGGACAAGCGCGCGATCGAAGACCTGCGTGCCGCCAGCGCCGAACCCGATGTGTATATCCAACGCGCTGCTGCGAAGGCGCTTTGCGAGATCGGTCACGCCGAAGGGATCGGCGTGCTCATCGAGTCGCTCACCTTTCCGTCCATTGACGCCTTCTGGAACTACGGCAACAACGTACCGAACTTCATCGCCATCTACGCGGGCACAGACCTGCCCGGTGACGACCGCTACAGCCAGGACAAGTGGCGGCAGTGGTTCAAGGAGAACCGCGACAGGATCGACATTAAGTCGAACGTGGACGCCTACAACGCGCTGATGAAGGTGACGGAGACCTTCCGCGAGATCCCACCGGCGGAGCAGATCCGGAAACTGGAGGAGCTGGCGGCGAAGTATCCCGGGAGCGAGCGCATCCGTAAGGTGCTCAGCGAGAAGCTGAACGAAGTCGCGTGGAACATGGTGACCGCGGACAGGTCGGGTCCTGCGTTCGATGCGCAGCAGGGGCTGAAGTACGCGAAACGCGCGGTGGAGTTGAACCCGGACCCGCAGATCGTTGACACGCTGGCGGAGGCGTACTTCGTGAACGGTCTGATTGACGACGCGATGAAGGTCTGCACGGAGATGCTCGATAAGAACCCGAAGGACGGGATGTTCATCGAGCGGCTCGAGAAGCTCAGGAAGGCGAAGGGCGGAGAGTAGACTCGATTCAGGATTTTCGATTTCGGATTGCGGATTTCGGATTGGCGCGGTGCCAGGGCGAGGCGCCAGCCGGGCCGGCAATGTAGCGCAGGCGTCTCGCCTGTGCGCGTTGGCGCGACAAGGGAGCGGGCGACGCTGGTGTTGATCCGCATGCCTGGGCTGACCAAAGGGATTGTGCGGGGATTCTTCTGAAAGTCCTACGACCTTTCGGGCGGCCCGAAACACTTTCTGCGCAAATTGACATGCTCCTCAATGACATTCGCGACGATCTGAGAGCGATACCGCGGTACG
>JAVHLO010000298.1 GCA_031082105.1 Planctomycetota bacterium | reverse complement strand
CGGCGACGCAGGGAGAGAAGGTAGTCATGCTCGTCGCTGAGAGGGATATCGCGCCGGGGGCGAAGATAAACTAGCCCCCCAGCGCGGCCTTCTGTATCTCGAAGAGTTGCTGGATTCCCTTCTTGCCGAGGCGGAGCAACTCCTGCAGTGTCTCATCTCCGAAGGCCGCCTTCTCCGCGGTACATTGGACCTCTACCATCTTGCCGTCGTCGCCCATCGCCAGGTTCATGTCGGCGGCGGCCCGCGAGTCCTCCTCGTAGCAAAGATCGAGCAGTGGCACGCCCGCAACGATGCCCGCGCTGACCGCGGCGACCGCGCGCTTCACGGGGCTCTTCAGCACCATGCCGTCCTTGACCATCCGCCGCGCCGCGTCGGCGACCGCCACGTAGGCGCCCGTTATCGCGGCCGCGCGCGTGCCGCCGTCCGCCTCGATCACGTCGCAGTCTATCCACAGCGTGCGCTCGCCGATCAGCTCCATGTCAACGCATGTCCGCATGGCCCGCCCTACGATGCGCTGGATCTCGAGCGTCCGCCCATCCACCTTGCCGTACCGGTCACGCGCCTTCCGCGACCCGGTCGAGGCGGGGAGCATCGAATACTCAGCAGTCACCCACCCCTGCCCTTTCCCCTCCAAGAACGGCGGCACATCGTCCTGGATCGTCACCGCGCAGATCACACGCGTCCGGCCCGCTTCGATGAGCACCGACCCCGCGGATGAGCCTATGAATCCGCGCGTGATCCGTACCGGCCTCAACTCGTCGGGACGTCGACCGTCGTTTCTGTTCGCCACGGCGGGACTCCTTAAGCAAGTGTTATGGCTGTGCCCGGCCTGGATTCGGATCGCCGGACCCGCTGATTCTACAAACTTTCCCTCGCGAACGCAACCAAATCCCGCGCAATCGGTACCTGCACCGGATGGCGGAACGCTTGAACTCACGGCTGTTTTCATGTATACTATGCTGTTTTATTGGTCGGCCGACCGGGGCTAACGTGAGGTCCGCCGGCATGGCGGCCGCAAACCCGGCACCTCGAGTGCAGTTGGAATTCCGGCGGTCTAAGTGACCCGCCATTGTTCTCTCCACCGCGCTGCGGCCCGGAACCCCGTGCGCCGCGAATGTTCGCGCATCCCTTCATGGAAAGGCCACACATATGTCAGCAGGTAAACAGGTCGAAAAGGGCGATCGCACGCCGACCTTGTTCCTGGGCGGTCTCAACGAGGTCGATCACGAGGCGTCTCTTTTCGTGCGACTCGAGGAGTCCAGGCAGCTCGACAAGATCATCCTCATCCCTTCTGAGAGCATCTCCCCGCAGGCCGTGCGCGATGCGCTCGGGACGGTCTTCACGAACATCTACGCGGAGGGCTACTCCTCTTTGCGCATGACCCGCGAGGAGGCGGGGCTTCTGATGGACTGCGAGCGCGCGCTCGCTTACCACCGCAGGTATTCGGACCGCCGGTTCTACAAGGGAACCGAGTTCGTGAACTTCATCGAGGTACTGGCGCAGAGACGCGCCGCCACGGTGTTCGCAACGAAGGACTTCCCGGCCGAACGAATCTTCGTGAACGTGCAGCCGCTGTCCGGCGCGGCTGCGAACAACGCGGTGTACGAAGGGTTCGTCGAGCCGGGCGGAGTCGTCATGGGCATGGCGCTCACGCACGGCGGACATCTCACGCACGGTAGCGAGTTCAACCGATCCGGCCGCCGATACAAGGTTATCTCCTACGAGGTCAGCCCGCGCACGGGCCGGCTGGACTACGACCAGATAGAGAAGATGGCTCTCGAACACAAGCCGCGCATGATCATCGCGGGCGCCAGCGCGTACCCCTGGGAAATCGATTGGAGGCGATTGCGGGCCATCGCCGACGCTGTACCCGTTACGAATGTCATGGGCGGCACAGGCGCGATCCTGCTCGCGGATATCTCGCACCCCGCCGGGCTTGTCGTCGCCGGCCTCTTCCCGAACCCCGTCGGTCTTGCGCATGCCAGCACGCTTACCACGCACAAGACGATGTGCGGCCCCCGTGGCGCAATCATAGTCTCCACCGACGCTGAGGTCGCGAAGCGGATCGACAACGCCGTCTTCCCCGGCGAACAAGGGGGCCCGCACATAAACAACATCGCCGCCAAGGCCGTCGCCTTCAAGATCGCAGGCACACCGGAGTTCAAACGCCTCCAGGAACTGATCGTCGAGAACTGCAAGGCCCTCGGCGACTCGCTCACAAAGCGTGGGCTCAAGCTGGTGTACGGCGGCACGAGTACCCACCTGCTGGTCGTCGACCTCAACGCGGTCAAAACGAAGAGCGGATTCCCGCTCAAGGGCGATATCGCCTCGAACATCCTCGACGTCTGCGGGATGACCTGCAACCGAAACACGATCCCCGGCGACAAGACCGCGGCGGACTCCAGCGGCGTGCGCTTCGGCACGGTCTTCATGACCCAGAGAGGGCTTCAGCCTGAACATTGCGACAGGCTTGCCGAACTTATCGCGCGTGTCCTTCTCGGCATCGAGACATTCGGCATCGCGACCGCCGCCGGGAAACGCGGCCGCGGGAAGATCGATGCCGCGATCATCAGCGAGACACGCAAGGATGTCGCCGCTTTCATCGACAAGGTGTGCGGCAGACAGGGCCGCGCGAGCGTCATCGCGCCGCAGCCGGCGGTTTCCGCACCGCAAACCGGTCACCCGGTCAATATCCCCGCCGAGCGCAGCCTGGGAATCATCGAGGTGCGCGGCGAGCGCGCAAAGACATTCCTCCAGGCTGCCTGCACCGCCGACCTCGCAGACATGCAACCCGGGGAAGCCAGGATGGCGGCATTCCTCGACAGCGCGGCCGTCCTGATCGCCGAGGCATTGATCGTGCATGACGGCACGACAAAGCATGGCGAGCACGACTTCAAGGTGATCTCAGACAGCGGGCAGATCGCCAAGCTGGCCGAATGGCTCGAAAACCTTTCGGACGGTTTCGTCAAGTTCGACAACGACGATCCCTATGCAAAGATCGACGGCCCGGTGGTCGTGCAGGGCCTCTATCCGAACAGCCCGGACCTCAAGGTGTGCGCCCCGCGCACGGTGGCGTTCGGGAATTCCAGGGCTGCGGAGATCGCGACCGCATTTGTTGCCACACGCTCCAAACTGGATGCGACAGACGCATTGTCCCTGCTGAAAACGGCGGACGGCGATGTCTTTGCGCCGAAGAAACCGTACTTCATCGGGCAGAGACACCTGATGGAATCGCTCTACATGCCCCATTTCGGCAAATGCACAGGGCAAAAAGACGACATCGGCCCGGCGCGGACCGGCCCGAACACGATGCGTATCCGCCGGAGCCTCCATCTCGACAAACCGATCTACGAATGGAAGCCCCCGCAGAAACCGCCAGGCAAGAGCTGTCTCTACGCGGAGCACCTGAAGTTGACGAAGAAGCAGAGCATCGTCGAGTTCGCCAACTGGCTCATGCCGGTGATGTACTCCGGGATCGCGGACGAGCACAAGGCCGTCCGCAACACCGCCGCGCTCTTCGACGTGTCGCACATGGCCGTCTTCGATTTCAGAGGGCCACACGCGGAACGCTTCCTCGATATACTGACCACAAACTATGTCCTGAAGCTGAAACCCGGACAGTCCCAATATTCCTACGTGCTCGACGTGGACGGCAAGGTCCTTGACGACATCATGGTCTATCGCCTCTCCGCGGAAAGGTTCATCGTGGTCGCGAACGCGGCGAACGGCGACAAGATCAAGGCCTGGATCCAGTCCGTCAACTCGCAGGAGTTCATGATCGACCGGGCGTATCCCTTCAAGGAGATCGAGCACCAGTGCGAATTCCGCGACCTCAAGGACCCGTCATTCGGCGATGATATGCGCGTCGACCTCGCCCTGCAGGGGCCGCAATCGCTGGCGATCCTCCAGACGCTGCTGCAGCGATACGCGGGCGACAAGAACGCGGCCGACGCGCAATCGAGGCGGCTCGCATCCGTGAAGCGCGCGGAACTGGCCGAGACGACGCTTGCGGGTCTGCCCGTTATCGTATCGCGGACCGGGTATACCGGCGAGGAGTACGGCTACGAACTCTTCGTTCATCCGTCCGGTGCGCCTGTCCTTTGGAATGCGTTGCTCGACACGGGCAAACCGTTCGGCCTGAAGCCGGCCGGTCTTGGCGCGCGCGACTCCGCGCGTAGCGAGGCGGGGCTCCCGTTGTACGGCCACGAGCTGGCCGGCGAGTTCGGGATCGGACCAGCCGAGGCCGGTTATGGCGCGTTCGTCAAACGGCACAAGCCGTTCTTCATCGGGAAACGCGGACTCCTCCAACGCGAGGCCACGACGACGTCGGAGATCGTGCGCTTCCGTATCCCGGCGAAGGGCGCCCGGGCCGTGCGGCCCGGCGACGCAGTGGTCAATCGAAAGGGACAATACGTCGGCGCGGTCACGAGCGCGGCGCTTGACTTCGATGGGTATCAGCTCGGCCTCGCATATATTGCCCGCGCGCAGGCGATCGAAGGAACATGGCTCGGTATCTTCAGCAAGCGCGAGGCGCTGCAGTCCGCAGGCGGCAAGCTCGAGGTGGGCAGCCGCGTTCCACTGCATGAGGAAGCTGTCGTGCTGTCCCGCTTCCGGCCGGTCCAGGCGGCGCGCTAGCACGCGCTATTCGCGAAGCTTCGGCGAAGGCCGACAGTTTGTAGTGGCGCCGTCAGACGCTCGATTGGACAACGCCTTACGGCGTCACTACGAACTCGAACGGCATGTCGCCGCGTTCGCTAATGATGCGCGCTAGCCGGGATTATTCGCGTATCTGGGAAAAGAGCACAGCAGACTGTCAAGTTTGTAGTAAGCCACGCAGGCCGCAGCCGGAGTGGCGTCTTCT
>JAVHLO010000297.1 GCA_031082105.1 Planctomycetota bacterium | reverse complement strand
CAAAAAAACAGACTTTTGTCGGATTGCACGGATTACACAGACTCTCTGCCCCAGGCAAATCCGTGAAATCCCCGCAGTCCGTGGAATCCGTGTTCTCTTTCTGTGGTGTACGGACACTCATTTGAAACGCTATTCGAAAAAAGATCACACAAAGCAGCTTAGGAGGTTCAACATGCAGAGGTTTCTAGGCACAGTGTTGGTCACCATTGCACTGGTCTCGCTTCTCAGACTGTGGGCCGACGAGGGCGAGACGCCCGCCGGCGTAACCGAACGGGTCCGGCTCCTTCGCGAACAGGCCGAGAAGGCGGATCGGGACGGCGATGTTCGACTTGCAGAGGAACTGCGCGCGCAGGCCGGGCGGCTGGAGCAGGAGCAATCCCAGCGCCGCGCGGAGAGCGCAAAGCGAGCCGTCGTGGAGCGCGCTTTCTCCCAGGACGACTTCCGGTTCTTCCAGACTGGCAGGACGCTGCGCGAGATGGTGGACATCACGATGAACTACCTCCAGAATGTGAACCTGCTCAACGGACTGAACCTCACCGAAGACCAGATCAAGCGCCTCCTCGATATACTGAAGAAGAAGCGCGACGCATGTCACGCCAGGGACTGGGAGGAGATACTGAAGGGTTACCTCGTCGTCAAGGACGGGCTGGAAGCCGACAACGCGGGCGCAGATCTGTTCGACATCTTCATGCAGACCGAAGGCCGGTTCTTGAAGCTCGTCGACAAGAGGCCGGACGAGCGGACTTCGCGCGCGCTGTCACAGGAGCTGGAGAAGCTGCTTACGGACGCGCAGAAGGAGGTCATCCGCACGTACGTCCCCTGCCACTATCCGCCTGATGACCTGCGGAATCCGATACGGGTCGGCCAGTCGGAGGAATCCACGCCTGACCTGATTGTCCTTGTGAACGGGAGGAACATGCCGGCAGGCCGGGAGTTCGAGGAGTGGTACAGGCGCTCCGTCACGCCCGCTGTTGAACGCAAGATCGCCCGGTTCATGGAACGCGGGGATTTCAAGACCGAGGCCGACGCGCAGGGCGAACGCGCGAGGATCCGGAAGATATTCGACGATGCGCGCGCCATGTCCGATGTCGATTTCAAGCTCAACCAGGCCAAGCTCGCCGCGCAACTGCAGTTCGATCCGGACTACGGCCCGGTCCCCCAGGATGTGTCGGAGAAGGTCGCCGCACACCTGCTCGATGAGCGGTTCATCCCGCTCCTCGAGAAGAGGCTGGCGAGACTCGCGGACGGTAGCGGACCGGGCGAAGGCGACAAGACTGACTTGGATACAGTCCCTCCGACCGACCGTCCGACCTGAGGCGGCAAGAAGGAGAAGTGAACCGGGCGTTCACGCAGCGATTCCGGCCGCGACCGCAATGGAGCGGTCACCGGCTCTCTCCAGCCGGGATTCTTCGCGTATTCCAGGAACGGTGCGACTGTTCGTAGTAAGCGACGCAGGCCGCAGCCGGAGTCGCGTCGCCCCGAAGTCGCAAATCCGCCATCAAAGGAACGGCACTCCGCTGCGGCTTCGTGCCTTACTACAAGCTGCATTACCCGGACAGGCTGCTAGTCCCCCTTCTTCGGCGGCTCTTCGGCCTTCTTCAGGGCGTCTTCGAGCACCAGCGCGGCGGATCTCTCGATTACAAGAAGCTCGACGAACGGGAGATTCTCGCCTTCGCCCTGGGACTTCATGAGCAACACCTGGACGAACTTCGGCAGCGCGACCTGAAGCTCCGCGAGCTGGGCGACCATCTTCTTGATGGAGACGAGTCTTGCCGTCCGGTCTTTCGGATCGTTCTTCTGGCACTTCCCGAGCAGGTCCGGCGCCTCGGCGGCCGGGACCATCCGGGTCGCGTTCGCGCGCCACCAGTCCGTCAGCGCCTCGTGAAACTCCGTCAGGACCTTCTCGCGCGCCTCGGCCGTGGACTCGACCTTGTTGATCTCGTCCAGGATCGCGCCCATCAACGTGACCCGCATCAACTCGCCGAGCTCGGATCCGGCGGCCTTCGTTTCGAAGTCCTTGCCGTTCTTCTCCCACCAGGCCTTCCATTGTGCGACCTTCTCCGCCCGGGTGGCGCCCGTCATCGGAAGGCTGGGCTTGACCATGTGCAGTCCGGTCATCATCGGCATGATGAAGCTCCCGGTCGGTATCGACTCGGTCTTCCCGAATTCGTCGCGCAGCTTCGCAAGCGATTCCATCGCCTTGTCACAGAAACGCAGATCCGGCTTGTCCGTCCCGCCGGACGCGGGTCCCGATCCACCGGCAGAGTCCGGGTCCAGGAGAGTCGAGTCGTCCAGCAGCGAGGCAAGGAGGGGAAACGATCTGTAGTCGTGCAGGCGGTCCGTGAGGATTTCGAGCGCCTCGAGCCTGCTCCGGACATCGCCGGCCTTGATGTTTTCGGCGATGACCGGGAAGCCGGCGGCCTGGCAGAGTTTACCCAGCGTCTTCGCCGCGCACCACCGCACTTCCGGGTCCTTCAACTTCAGCAACGGCTCGATCTCAGGCGCGGCGTCGGGGCCGATGACAATGAGCATCATCGACGCAAGCTCGCGCAGGTCGGCGTCACCGCCGGCGACGACCACGACGAGCGACCCGACCGACGGCCTGCCTATCCGCACGAGCGCTTCGATGACGTTGAGCGCCTGGCGGGAATCGGGACTTAGCGCTTGTCCGGCGGACTGGAGTTCCGCCAGGATTCCCGGCCTCTTCTCGAACTGCTTGATGAGCGCGGGCACGGCGCGCTCGCCCATCGCCACCAGTTTTTCGAGGTTCTCGAGTTTCGGCGTGCCCCGGACCAGGGCGAGCGGGTCCTCGTCCTTCAGGCCGGCGATGAGCTTGTCGATGTCCGCGTCATCCTGGCCGAAAAGCCCCGCGCCGGGCAAGAGGGACAACGACAGCATGGCCAGCGCGCAACCGAGCACACAGAACCGGTTTCCGGACATGACACGTTCCTCCATGGAGACCAAGGGACAGACGCCTCCGGTTCCTGAACGGCCACAGAGGCACAGAGAGAACAAGCACGATACCGCGCGCCATGATACCATTTAGCGAGAACGGCGTCAAGGGCGAGGCGACCGGGCCGTGAGGACTCGCGGCACTTCCCCCGGAGCGGCGCCGCGTCCGCAAAGAGGACTCGTGCAATATTTCGCAGATGAATACAACTTTTTCTTGACATACATTCCGAAATATGGTTACTTCTCGCAACTTATGCAATATATTGCAGTGTCGATTCACACGGGAAACTGTGAGGAGGATGAAGGATGACCAAGAGAACCAGACAGAAGGCCATCATGGACATCGTCGGAAGCACGCGGGTCTACAGCTTCGCCGACATGCTGCAGGAGCTGGCGAAGCGCGGGTGCAAGGTCAACACGTCGACGCTCTGCAGGGACATCGCGGAGATGCAGATCGTCAAGACCGTCGAGGGCTACCGCCCGCTGCGGCAAGGGGCAGACTGCACGGAGGCGCTTCCCTCGTTGGTGATCACGATGCAGCAGACGATCACAGGGATCAGAGTCATCGACAACCTGGCCGTCATCCACACGATAGCCGGCGGCGCACAGGTCGTCGCAAGACTCCTCGACACGACGCCTCGTTCGCACCTGATCGGAACGGTCGCCGGCGACGACACGATCCTCGGCATCGCGGAAAGCGGGAGGGAGGCGAAGGCCTTCTTCAAGTGGCTTTCAGGCAAGATCGAAGCAAGCCGGTAGACATTCCAGATTCGATTTGCCGGTTCCCGTCTCCCCCCGCCGGGGAGAGAGGGCCATGGTAAGGAGTCACGCGGCCGGCCCGTATGGCATCCCGCGTTGGCCAGACTGACAGAATGATACTTGAAGCTCTACCAGGAATGAAGGAGATTTCGAAAATGAACTACCCGCAAGCCGCCTCGTACGAGGCAAAGAAGGGGGAAGTGAAGAAGGCGCTGCTCCTCTTCTCCGGCGGGCTCGACTCGTCGGTGATGGTGCGCTGGATCCGGGAGGAGTACGGCTGCAAGGTCGCAACCCTGACCGTGAACCTCGGCCAGATCCGGACCGCGGAGGAGGTCGAGAGGATCAGGAAGAAGGCGCTGCATCTGGGCGCGGTCGACGCAGTCGTCCACGACGCCGTCGAAGAGTTCGCGTACGGCTACGTCGGTAAGAGCATCATGGCCAACGGGCGCTACCGCGGCAAGTATTACCTGAGCACCCCGCTGGGCCGCCCGCTGCTGGCCAGGATCGCGGCGGAACTCGCGCCGAGACTCGGCTGCGATTGCGTCGCCCACGGCTGCACCGGCAAGGGAAACGACCAGGTGCGCCTGGACGGGGGCATCCTTGCGTGCAACCCGTCGCTCAAGATCATGGCCCCGGTGCGTACATGGAACATGGGTCGCTCGGAGGAGTTGCGCTACGCGGAAGAACACGGCATCGAGGTGCCCGTCACGCGCGATTCGCTCTATTCGCACGATGAGAACCTGTGGGGAATGACCAGCGAAGGCGCGGAGATCGAGTCTCCCGAGAAGGCGCCTGATTTCGACCGGGTGCTCACGTGGTGCCGCACGCCGGAAAAGGCGGCCAGCACGGCTGAGACCCTGACGCTCGGTTTCCAGAAAGGCATACCCGTTTCGCTGAACGGCGCCGAGCTGCGCCTCCCTGAACTTGTCGGCAGACTCAACAAGATCGCCGGCAAGTGCGGCGTCGGTGTCGGCGTCGTCATCGAGGACAGAATACTCGGAATGAAGAGCCGTGGAGTCTACGAAGCGCCCGCGGCCGAGGTCATCATCAGCGCCCATGAGGATCTGGAGAAACTGGTGCTCACCCACGACCAGCTTCAGTTCAAGGCCGGCATCGACCGCCAGTGGGCGTGGATGTGCTACCATGCGCGCTGGTTCGATCCGCTCATGGACGACCTCAGCGCGTACCTTGCGAGCGTCAACAGGAACATCAACG
>JAVHLO010000296.1 GCA_031082105.1 Planctomycetota bacterium | reverse complement strand
GGAGCAGGGTCACAGCATCTCGGCCAGACCGTGGACGCCGGAGATTCGGAAGCACAGTCCCGTTCCTGACGAACGCTGCCGGCGGCACACGTGCCCAGGCGGCCCGTGGTCTCCCTCGCCTTCTTGCAGGCCTTGACGGCCTCATCGAGCACAACATGCGCCCCTTCGTCCGTGACCAGCGTCTTTGCCAGCGCGATGTTGCCGGAAATGACCATCAGAGCGTTGTTCAGATCGTGCGCGATTTCTCGCGCCAGACCGCTCAATGCCACGTATTTCTCGTCTCCCGTCAGTTCAATTTCTCTCATGGCATCCCCCTTTCCGCATACTGTCGAAAACGCAGACGGCGCAACCAGCCTCGAACGTCTGGGTCTTGATGCGCAATTCAAAATCCAAAATCTAAAATCTAAATTCCCAAAGAGGCGGCTATCGGGACCGGCGCTCGCCTTCAAGCTCGCGCGCCTCGTCGCGCTCCAGGTATCCCTCCAGCCGGTCTATGACACTCTGGACCAGGCTCCCTTGACCGACGACCGCAGACTGGATCTCTGCGGCTGCCCCGAGGGTGGCCAATCCCAGCATCGCCGCGAGGATCGCGACCGCTACGCCGCGCAGGACGCGCTTGGACTTCGAACGCTGGGGCGCCGCAACCATATCGCGGACCTTCTTCATCATCTTCTTGTGCGTCGGGAGGCGATCATATTCTTCCTGAGCCTCCGCCTTACTGCGCTTTTCCTGCGCCTGATGCTTCAGGTCCGCCAGAATCGACGGGAGCATTTCCACCATGAACGGCTTCCGGATGAGCAGATCGCCGCCATACCGGTACGCCGCGCCAATCTCCTCGGAAGACGCCTCGCCCGTGACCACGATGATGAAGGTTTTTGGCGTTCTCTGCGCCACAGCCTTGACAAGCTGCGGTCCATCCAGCCCGGGAACATGCAGGTCGAGCATCGCGAAGTCGAACGGCAACTCGGCCGCGGAGATCCTCTCCAGCGCCTCGTCGCCTGTCTGGGCGGTCACGGCCTCGATCCCCGTAGAGCGCAGAACTCGGACGAAGAGCTGCAAGAGCTCCTTGTGATCTTCGACAACCAGCACGCGTACTGCGGGGCCGGAGGTCCTCGCGGACATCGCGGTCTCCGCCGCTTCGAGCATCTTGTCGATCTCAAATGGCTTCTCGAGCAAGGCCTTGCACCCGAGCTTCTCGAACGACAACGCCGTGACTGGAGTAGCCTGCCCCGACATCATCAAGGCAGGCGTTGCGACGCCGCGCTTCCTGAGAGCCTCGAGCACCTCGCGCCCGTTCAGATGAGGAAGCTGCAGGTCAAAGATGAACAGGTCGAACGACTCGGCGGACGCCAGCTTGAGGGCCGAAGAGCCGGAGTCGGCCGTCTTTACCTGCCAGGGCTTCGACTCAAAGGCCTGTTGCAGGAGCTGAAGGATCTGAGGGTCGTCGTCCACAACCAGGATTCTCTTGTTTTCCATTGGGTTTGTCTCCTTGGTTCTGACTACCACTCTTCAAAACCTGCCCCGCTTGGAGCGGGGAGCGCCCGGATCACGAACAAATCAGGTCAGCGGTTGCGCTTGGGCGCGTGGATGCGCACGGTCTGCCGCCTGTTCTGGAGTTGGGCCGCGCTGCCGGAAGCCAGCCCGCCTGCGAACGCGTCATCCTCGTACCATGCGCTGAAGAGGATCGGGCCGGATGCCGAGCTGGCCGTCCCAGCCGTCCCAGCCGCGCGCGCGCCGTCGTGGAAGACGAACCGATATCGGAAGCGGCCGTCGCCCTTGAAGTCCAGCGTGACCGCCGCATAGTAGGTCTCGCCGTTCGCGTAGTCGCCGTCGGAATCGGAGTCGATGCCGCTGCTCGAATACGCGCCCATCGGGAACGATTCCTCCGCGTCGAAGGTTCCGTTGTCGTCAATATCTATCTGCACACAGGATGCGGCCGGCGGCGTGTTGTCCGCATCTTCGTACCGCACGGCGAACTGGAAGGTGGCGGGCGACCCCTTGGCCGACTCGGGGTACGCGCCATCCCTGGCGAACACACCGTGCTCCAGCCATGTCAGCGCGGGCCGGTTGTTCCGTACCTGGATCGAGCAGGCCCAGGTTCCGTTGAAGACACCGACCGTCGGGTCGCCCCCGGCCTCTTCGCCTGCCGCCTTCGCGTGGAACCGATAACCGACGACCAGCGGATCGATTGTGCCCGAGAAGGACATCTGGAGGGCCGCACCGTACTCCTTGCCGTCCGCGCAGTTCGTGTCGACCGGATCGACCGCATGCATCTGGAACCGCTCACACGCGGAGAAGGTCCCGTTGCCGTTCATGTCGGCCCACACCTGGATGGTCGAGGGCGGGAGGTTGTCCACATGCGAGTAGTTCACGCGGAAGGTTACATTCTCTCCTCCGGTCACGGTTGCCGGGCTTGCGCCTGAATTCGTGCTGGGGTCGATCCCGGACCAGGTCAGAAACGGGGGCGGTACCGGTGCGACCACGATGGTTTCACATGGCGCAGCAGGTTCAGTGCAGACTTCAACCACAACCGCGGGTTCCGTGTCGGTCGGGACCGGTTCGGCGACCTCGATATTGTCCAGACCCGGGCCGTCTTCAGTGTACAGTGGCTCGGGGTCGGGCACAGGGCTTGTCTCGTCGCCCTGCACGACGACCGTCTCTTCCTCAACGGGCCCCACCACCGGCTCCTCGTCCGGCGTCGCCGGCGAGACGGGCTGCGCGAGCGCGGTGACGGGCTCGCTGCTGAGCCCGGTCAGATCGCAGGCGCGGAGAGAGAAGAGATACTCAGCCCCGTTCTGCAGGCCCGCAACCTGCCATGAGAGGACATTGCCCAGTTGGACGTAAGGCGAAAGCGGTCCGCCCTGCAGTGTCCACGCGACCTCGTATCCCGCGACATCGACGCTCGGGCTGGCGGGCCACGAAAGGTCGACCGTGCCGTTGCCGGCAACGACCTGCAGGAGAGACGGCGCGGCCGGCGGCCCCATCGTCTGGTCGACCCAGAAACTCTCCGTCGCGGTCCAGCACGAGAAGGCGCGCCCGGAATCGCGGACGCGGATCGCGTAGGACACGTGCGAGTTGTCAGCCACGGCCGGATTGATCATGTACGCGCTCTGACCGTCGGGGATTTCAACCTCCGCGGCCCATGAGTCCAGCACCTCGCCGTCGAAATCATAGCGCAGCACGACGGACAGCGCGTCTCCGTCCGGATCCGTTGCGCCGGACCAGGTGATGAGCGGCGTGCTTGATGCGATGGTGACATCGTTTGCCGGCGACAGGGTGATCGGCGGCGCGGGCGGGCGGTTCTGGCCGCGGAACGCATATATCGTCCCGCTCGACGCGGCGACAAACACCCGTGCATTTGCGATCGCCGGCGAAGAGAATACAGCCGAGTCCATGTCCACGGCGGCGAGCAACGCGCCATCGCCTGTTCTGCGCGCCACGAGCTGACGCGAGGACTGGGTGGCAAAGAAGATCGCGGCCGGCACGCCGGACGCGGCGGCCGGGTCCGTGCCGGCGGGAGTCGAGGCGAGCGTGGCGCCGGTAACGGTGTCGCCGTGTGTCACCGGGCCCCAGACCGGCTGCATCGTGGAGGCGTTGACCGCCCAGACCTGGAGCGCGGTCGATGGAGCGCCGAGGTTGCCGGCAACCACGAATATCGTGTCGCCGATCCGGGCCGGCGAGGAGACGATCATCGAACTGTAGCCGTCCGGTCGGAGGTTCAGCGTCGGCCCCGCAAGCGCGCCGTTGGCGGCGTCGATCCGGTAGAGCCAGTTGTTGACCCCGCCGGGCGAAGCAAAGAGCCGGCCTGCATGGGCGAGCGGAGAAGAGAAGTTCACGATGCCGCTCGCCAGGAACGGCTGCGCCCACATGCTCGATCCGTCGGCCGGGCTGAACGCATAGTATTTCCCGCCGTTGGAGCCGATCAGCACGCGGCCATCGACGACGGCTGCCGACGAGTAGACGATTCCCGTGACGGCGATCTGCCATGCGATCGCGGGCGCAGTGCCGGAGATGTCGATTGCCAGTACTCGCGGGCTGGGAAACCCCGTGCCGACGAAGAGGAGATTCCCGACCACGACGGGCGAGGACATCGGGCTGCCGCCGAGCATGAGCTGCCAGAGCAGCGCGCCGGTCGAGGCGCGAAACGCGTACAGGCGGCCGTCCTGGCACGCGAAGAAGACGCGGTCGCGTACGACGAACGGCGACGACCGGACGGCATTCGGCGCGTTATATTCCCACGCAACCGCGCCTGTGTCCTCGCGCAGGGCCAGGATGCGGCCGCCCGTTGTCCCGACGAACACGAGCCCGTTCGATACGGCCGGCGACGAGACGATCAGTGAGTTTGTATTCATCGACCAGTCCACCATAAACGGGTTGGCGTCGTCCACGACGATCTGCTCCTCAGAGAATCGCGCGCGCGTCGTGTCCGGCCCGCTCCAGGACGGCCAGTCATCCGCGACACCTGCGCCTGCCATGAACGCCAGGCACAATACCCCAATCCCAAGCCTCGAAAGATTATGTCGCGCTTGCATGGTCCGGATCCTCCAAATTCGGCAAACCCCGTGAGGGACGATCGAACAATTGAGATCACTGCGAAAGGCGAACACGCGAAGAGCAAGAATCACATGCCGTCCATAGCGGAAACGATGCCAGCAGGGATGCGGCGCGGAGTTTCTTTGAAGAGAGGCCGTCCCCATGCGGGGCAAGGGATTGGGATGACGACGAGGAGTGCGCTTTAATCCGGCGAGGGCGCGGCTCAGGATCGTGCTAGGATTCGTTGACCGCAGTCCACAGGTTGGGGAAGCAGTTCCGCGTTAGCGGCGGGAAGTTCACCGCGGAGACACAGAGAGCATAGCGCAGCAGGGCCGCAAGCAAAGAACGAATGAACGGAAGAACGGAAGAACGAAAAAACCAATGAACAGCAGCGCCGCAGAGACC
>JAVHLO010000295.1 GCA_031082105.1 Planctomycetota bacterium | reverse complement strand
AGCGCCCCGATGCGTCGGGGCGCTTTCCCTCAAAGGGTGAAGCCCAAGCGGCGGTTGCGACCACCGCACTCCAAAATCGGCCGGCCCGGCACTACCCGGCCAGGCTGCTAGGCGCCGCCCTTCGCCAAGGCGACCAAGCTGTCGAACACCTTCGGCTCGTACACGGCCAGGTGCGCGAGTATCTTCCTGTCGAGCCCGGCCTTGGCTTTCTTCAGACCATCGATGAGCCGGTTGTACGGGATGCCACGCTCCTTGGCGGCGGCGGTGATCCTGATTATCCACAGCCCGCGATACTCTCGCTTCCTGTTCTTGCGTCCCGCAAAGGCGTACGCCCCGGCCCTCATCACGCTCTCTTTGGCCGTCCTGTAGAGTTTGCTGCGCCCGCCAAAGTAGCCGCGCGCGGACTTCAGCGTCTTGCTGACACGACGGTGCCTGGCCACACCAGAACTCGCTCTTGGCATCGTTTCCTCCTGAATCTCTCCGGCCGATTCCTCAAGACAAGACTCGGTCCGGCCTGCAGTCATTCACCCGCAATCGGCCTGCCCGTCACGCAAGGGACACAGAGCCGCGCCGGATCACGATCCGATCGCAATCGCATGCCGCCTCCCGGGAACCGCTATGGCAGCAGTTGCCTGATGCTCTTGGCGTACGGGTTACTCACGACCTGCGTACGACGGAGCTGCCTGCGCTTCTTGCCCGGTTTGCACGAAAGGAGGTGGCTCTTGCCGGCCATCTTCCGCACTATCTTTCCGGTGGCGGTCACCTTGAATCGTTTTGCGGCGCCTTTGCTGGTCTTCAGTTTTGGCATCCGGCCTCCAGAGACAAGCTCGATTCCAAAAATCGTCCGCCCGTACTCGCGGACTCCTGTTTTCGTGACGTCAAAAAAACGACGTCCCCCGCCCTGTTACATGCGCGCCGCCATGTCCCGGCGGCCTTCGCGAAAGTCGGCGCCACCTCAATCACCCACCGCTCACGGATGGCCGACCGGCGACATATCCCGACGTCGAACGCCTGTAAGCGTCGAACGCGAAGCGGCCGACCCGCTGCAAAGGGGCGCAGGCTACTTCGGCGACAGGAGCAGATGCAGCCTCGACCCTTCAGAGGAGAGCGGTTTCTCCACCTTGCAGATCGGGGCCAGTTCCTGCTGAATCTGGTTCATCCTGGCTATTCCCAGGTCCTTGTGCATGACCTCACGTCCCCGGAAGGAAAGCGAGATCAGCACCTTGTCGCCGTTCTGCAGGAACTCGCGCGCGTGTTTGACCTTGAGCCCGACATCGTGCGCGTCGGTGGCAAGCTTCATCCGCAGCTCCTTGATCTTCACGGTGTGCTGCTTCTTCCTAGTCTGCTTGCTCTTCTGCTTCTGTTCGTACTTGAACTTGCCGAAATCCATGATCCGGCACACGGGCGGATCCGCGTCCGGCGACACTTCGACAAGGTCAAGTCCCCTTTCAACGGTGAGTCGCCTTGCGTCTTCGATTGGAACGACACCCACCATGTGGCCGGTATCGTCGACCAACCTCACCCGCTTCACGCGAATATCGTCGTTTACACGCAGTTTTCCTTTAGAAATCGAACATCACCCCTTCCTGAAACGGATGACCTAGGATCGGCAGCCTGCGACGGGGCTGCCCAGCGACGAGGCGATCTTCTGGAAGAATACATCCAGTGTCGACGCGCCCTGGTCGCCAAGACTACGCTCTCTGACCGAGACCGTGCCGGCGGCAACCTCCTTGTCGCCGATGACCAGCATGTAGGGCACCTTCAGCATGGTCGCCTCGCGGATCTTGTATGAAATCCGCTCGCTGCTCAAGTCTATTCCGGCCCGGACGCCGCGAGCGACGAGATTGCGTTGAACATCCTTTGCGTACGCTTCGTGAGCCGTTCCGATGGGGATCACCATCGTCTGCACGGGCGCAAGCCACATCGGGAAGGCGCCGGCATAGTGTTCCACAAGCACTCCGAAGAACCGCTCCATCGAGCCGAGCAGCGCCCGGTGAACCATTATCGGCCTGTGTTCCCGGCCGTCTTCGCCGGTGTATTTCATGTCGAACCGTTCCGGCATGTTGAAATCCACCTGCACGGTAAAGCACTGCCAGGCCCTGCCGAGACAGTCCTTTATGTCGATATCGGCCTTGGGCCCGTAGAAGACCGCCTCGCCTTCGGCCACCTCGTAGGGCATCTTCAGATTCTCGATGGCCGCTTTCAGCGCCGAGGTCGCTTTGTCCCAGTTCTCGATCGTGCCGACGTACTTCTCCGGCCTCGTGCTCAACCGGATCCTGAAATCGGAAAAACCGAAGCAGCGCAGGAGACCGACGCCGAACTCGATGACGCCGGCGACTTCACGCTCGAGCTCCTCCAGCCGGCAGAATATGTGCGCATCGTCCTGGGTGAACCCTCTCACGCGAAGGAGTCCCTGGACGACACCCGACCGCTCGTACCGGTATACGGTCCCGAGTTCAGCCCAGCGGAGCGGCAGCTCCCTGTAGGACCTCACCCTGGTCTTGTATACGAGGATGTGTCCCGGGCAGTTCATCGGCTTGACGACGTAGTTCTGCCCGTCCACATCCATCGGCGAATACATGCTGTCGCGATAGAAGTCCCAGTGTCCCGAGATCTTCCACAGGTCGACCTTTGCGATGTGCGGCGAGTAGATAAGCTCGTAGCCGTTCTTCACATGCTGGTCGCGCCAGAATGTCTCGATGATATTTCGAATGACGGCGCCCTTCGGGTGCCAGAAGACCAGTCCCGGCCCGCTCTCCTCGTGGATGCTGAAGAGGTCGAGTTCCCTGCCGAGCTTCCTGTGGTCGCGCCGTTTCGCTTCTTCGATCCGTTCCAGGTACGCTTCCAGCTCTTCTTTCTTGAAGAACGCGGTGCCGTACAGCCGCTGGAGCATCTGTTTCTTCTCGTCGCCGCGCCAGTACGCGCCGGTCGCACGAAGCAGCCTGATGAACTTCAGCTTCGCGGTCGCCGGCAGGTGCGGCCCCCTGCAGAGGTCGACGAACTTCCCGTGCCGGTACAGCGAGACGGTCCGGTCCTGGAGCTCCTGCAGGAGCTCGACCTTGTACTTCTGTCCGGCGGACTCCATCATCTTGAGGGCGTCTGCGCGAGTCGCCTCTTCGCGTGTGAACGCCGCGCCCTCCTTGACGATCCGGCGCATCTCCTCTTCTATCTTTTCGAGGTCTTCCGGAGTGAACGGGCGCGCGACGTCGAAATCGTAGTAGAACCCGTCTTCGATCGCCGGCCCGATGGCCGGGAGAGCGCCAGGGAACAGCCTCATGACGGCGTCGGCCATCACGTGCGAGGCGCTGTGGCGCAGGATTTCGAGGCTCTCCTTGTCGGACTCCGTCAGGATGCGAAACTCGCAGCTGCCGCGCAGCGGGAAACTGAGGTCCACGACGTTCCCATCGACAACGGCGGCGATGGCGGCATCGGCCAGCCGCTTGCCGATCTTCTTCGCGACCTCAAGCGGAGTGACGCCGTCCTCGTACTCCGCTGAGGTCCTGTCTGGAAACACAACAGTAACCATAGAACCTGTATCGTACCAGTGTTTATGGGGCTTGTCAAGGAATAGCAGAGTCAAGGGTACGGGCAGGGTTGGCGGATGATTCCTTTGCCCCCTCAAGTCTGAGAGTTTGTAGTGG
The DNA here is from genome assembly GCA_031082105.1 of Planctomycetota bacterium. Taxonomy (GTDB): domain Bacteria; phylum Planctomycetota; class MHYJ01; order JACQXL01; family JAVHLO01; genus JAVHLO01. The sequence continues at coordinate 1,303 of JAVHLO010000295.1, read as the reverse complement.
CGACTTCAGTCGCTCGTCCGACCAGCGACTGAAATCGCTACTACAAACCCGGGCAACGCAGCCCATGGCGGCGGTTCATCGAGACTCGGCTGCTACGGGCAGCGACCCCCCCGCCACGGGCGGGGTAGAAGTGCGATTTTCGACCCTGCCCGTGGCAGGGGCAATGGAGACTTCCAAGCCAGCGGTGAGACTCTCAGACCCACGCCTGAGCTTCTGATTCACACGGTCTCCTCAGCTCCGCCGCCTACCTCAGCGCATCGGCGACCCTGGCCCACTCGAAGACCGGCCCGTCCTTGCAGACAGAGGCGTACGTGGTCACCTTCCTGCCCTGCGGGCCGACCGGGATGACGCAACCCCGGCACGCACCCATCCCGCATGCCATGCGGGTCTCGAGCGAGACCTGGCATGGCAGGCTGTGACGGACCGCGAGCCTGCCGACCCTTTTCAACATCTCCGTCGGTCCGCACGAAAACAGGACAATCCGTTCGCCCGCAAATGACCTCAGCCCGCCCTCGGCGGGTTTCCGGTCCGGCCCGCCCTTCTTGCCGCGCCACTTCCGCTGCGGCTTCGGCCTCAACGCCCTGAGCGTCGGCGTAAGCAGGTCCAGGACCGTTCCACGCATGCCCAGCGAGCCGTCCTCGGTCGCCACCTTGAGCGTCACGCCATAGTCGGAAAGCTCCTCCGTGCAGTAGATCTCGCTCTTCGTCCTTGCGCCGAACAGGACGACGACGCGCCGGCGGTCGCCGATGAACGGCAGCTTCGCCAGCCGCCGCGCAAGCAGAACGAGCGGCGCGATGCCCATCCCGCCACCGACCAGGACGCAGACCGATTTCTTCCTCGGGTACGCGAACCCGTGGCCGAGCGGGCCGAGGAGATCAAGTTCCTCTCCGCGCCTCAGCCGGGTCAACATCTTCGTGCCGCGGCCGACAACCTTGTACAGCAAGTCCATCACACCGGCATTCGTGGCTGGTCGCACGGAATAGTTGCAGATGCTGAACGGCCGGCGCAGGAGCGGGTCCGAGCCATCCGAAACGCGGACCGCGACGAACTGGCCGGGCTGCGGATGGAACTCGCCGGCGGGCACCGCCGCGCGGAGCAGCCATGCCCCGCCGCCTTGCGGTTCGTTCGCCTCTATGACGCACTTGCCGAGGAATCTGCCCGAAACGGGTCTTCGCTTCTCGATCTGCTTGTGCATTTTCATCGTGAAGTCTCTCCTGATCTCGAACGGATGCACCCGGCTCGAAGCGATTCTAGCAGTTTGCCGGAAGCGAGTCAAGCGTTTCTCCGAGACCTTTGCGACCGC
>JAVHLO010000294.1 GCA_031082105.1 Planctomycetota bacterium | reverse complement strand
TTTGTCTTCCGGGCAGTCCCCTCTCCCTTTGGGAGAGGGTTAGGGTGAGGGAATTCCGAACACCCAAGACTGGGGATTTCAGAACAAGACGACAACCTGGAGAAAGGCCCCCACGGAACCTGTCTGTCTTGGGCGTACGCTCGTCCCTCACCCCCGCCCTCTCACAGGGGGAGAGGGCGGAGCGGGGGCGCGGAAAACGCAAAAGGCGCAGAGAACTCACACGCTGGTGTTCTCCGCGCCTTTTGTGGCTTTTTGCGGCTGTTCTGTTCCGGCCGCCGCCGGGCTGCGCTAACCGTCCTTGTTCACCTTCAGCAGCGCCTTGACGGTCTCAACCTGCGATGCGGCCCGTTTCACAACGCTGAGCGCCGTGGCGGGAGTCTTGATCACGGAATCGAACTTCGTGAGCGCCTCGGCGTACTTCTTCTCCTTCATCATCTGCATGGCCGAGTCGAACACCTCCTCGGCCTTCTTCCGGTCGTCGCTGAACAGCTTCCACACTTCCGACAGCTTCTTCTGCATCGTCGAGATGATCATGGAGAGGAGCTTCGGGGCGGTTATCTTGTAGTCGGAGATGTTCGCCAGCACGGTCAGTTCGTGGTCGGTGATGAGCACCGTCGGGATCGACGTCACACCGTTGGCCAGGAGGTTCTTCTCCTCGATCCCGCTCACGTCGAGGCGGTAGCAGTTGAAGTACTTCGCTATGCGCGCGACCTCTTCGTCGTTGTACGCCCGGTCTTCGAACATGGCGCTCCGCTTCCCGCGGATGTCCTTTTTGTCCTTGTCGGTCGGGAAGTAGAAATAGATCATGCACGGCTTCTTGTCGTCCGCCTGCGTGAGGAACCGGACCGGCAGTTTGGGCTTGGCAGGCTTGGTCGGAGTGCCTGACGGTTCCGAAGTCGGTTCGCCGGTGTCTTCCTCCTGGGACCCGCTCCCGGTGTCCACGCCCCACTCCGCGTTGTTCCACGCCATCTGGATCCAGCGCTGTTCGGGTTCGGAAGCCTTGCCGCCACCTGACGGCTTGCATCCCCCTCACTGCGCGAAGAGCGAGGACTCGAGCATCGCCGGAGCGAGGATGGTGAGCGCTATGGTCAGCACCCAAATCACATGCTTGTTCACGTTCGACATCAGGCACCCTCCAAGAGAACAAGACCAAAAACTCAGTACGACCGAATATATATCATTATATCAGCAAAAAGCCGTCCTGACAAGTAAAAAAAGAGTCGCGCGGGGATTATTCACAGACCATGCCTGCGCCCGCGCGCCCCGCCGCACGATCACCCTCGTCTGAATCCCCTGAGAAGCCCGCCCATCTGGGTCAACATTCGATGCCCCAGCCCGGCGAGCAGGTCCTTCCGTTCGCCGGACGTCGGCCCCTCGGCTTCCGGTGGCGTCGCGGGACCGGATTCGGGCCCGGTGGACACGGCAGGCGTCGTCGTACCGGTTGCGGCGGATGGCGATCCGTCCGTCGCCGCGGCCCGGCTCGAGTTTCCAGCCTCGTCTCTGCAGCCGCGGACCAGCCAGAAGCCGAGCGCGAAAACGATTGCGGCTGCGAACAGGGCCACGATGGAGGCCAGGGCGAACCGCCGCGCGGCGGGACGGACCCGGTCGGCCTGATTCCTCAGGAACGAGATGTCGTCGTCCGTCTTTGCGATCAGGTCGAGGTAGGCCCGTATCGTCGCGGAACCCTGCGCCAGCTCCGCGGAACACGGCGCGGCCTCGAACACCGCCCTGCCGAAGACTTCGAGCGCGCCGTTGAGCGCAAGCTTGAGCGCCTCCGCGGCCTTCCGTGACAGCCTGCGCGAAACCTGCGCGGCGACCACGCTGTCTTCGCATTCCAGCGCGACCGTCCTCGCCGTCACCTTCGCCTGCTGTACCTCCGCGGCCTTCGCGTCGGCCATCGCGGTCGCGTCGGCGAGCTTCTTCTTGGCGTCAGGCAGCAGGGATTCGGCCCTTGCCCGCGTTCCTTCCAGCGCGGCGATCTTCTGCTTCATCACCTCCATCGGGATCGTTATCGGCCGCCCATGAGCGGACGCGTCTATCTCGAATTGGAGACGGTGGATCAGCTTCTGCGACGTGTCGGCCTCGTGGAGGAGGTTATCGACTTCGTCCTCCGCAGCGAGCATGGTCTCGTGCAGCGAATGATGGCCGGCCTCCAGCGCCGCGACAATCCCCGCATGCTTGCCGGCCTCGGCGGTTTGAGTGCCCAGCGCCGTCTTGACCGCGAGCTCTTTCTGCTCCAGGTCGCCCTGGGCGACGATGAGCCGCTCGCGCAGGGTGCTGACCTCGCCGAAGGCGGTCAGGTCGGTGGAGATCCCGCTCGTCTCGGCCTGTGCGCCGAGGGCGATGTAGGACTCCGCGAGTCCCGTCTTCATCACCTGGCGGGCCTTTGAGAATCTGCGGACGTGCAGAACAGTCCTGAGCCATGTCCTGGCGGACCGGAAGTCGGCAAGCAGTCGTTTCGGCAGACCGGACACTTGATCTCCTATTTCTTCTCCAGCATCTTGGTCACAAGTTCGCGGACCCGGTCGTTCTTCTCTGAGGCGATGAGGCGGGACAGCTCGGACCTGGCGCGGTCAGTGGCCATCGTAGCGAGCGACTTGTAGGCGGAAAGACGCTCGTAGGGCAGCTCGCTCCTGGCGAATTCGAGTGCCTTGTCAAGCGCCGCGTCCTTCCTGATCATGGTGTAGCCGAAGAGCGACCACGCGCGGACGAACGGATCCTCATCGTGGGTCCCCTCCTCGAGCGCCTTCTCGGCAACGGGCCCGCCGATCGTGCCGAGCGCGAATTGCGCGACCGACCGGATATCTTCGAGCGGGTCATCAAGCAGTTTGCGCAGGGCAGGCACGCTCGATTCCGACCTCATCCGGCCGAGCGAGAAGGCGACCTTGTACCGGACGAACGGGTTGCGGTGGTCGAGCAGCTTCTCGAGCTGCGCGACGTCCTTCTTCTGGAGGCCGGGCTCAGCGGCGGCGTCCGCGAGTCCCTGGAGGCATTTCAACACGCGGCTTTCGATGTTCTCACCGTCGTAGTAGCCGGGCTCGAGCTTGTACGTTCGGAAGTACGCATCGAACGCGGCCTTGTGGTCGGATTTGACTGTTAGCTGGACGAACCCGATGCACCCCCAGCCGCGCGGGTCGGATTCGTCAAGCCGGGTAGCCTTGTCCAGGTAGTCGAGCGCGCGCGAGTAGTCGCGCTTGCCCAGGCAAGCGATGCCCATGTTGCGGATCGTCTGCGCATCGTCCGGCTCGATCTTCAACGCGTTCTCCAGGTGCTTCCGGGCCTCGTCGTACTGCTTGAGGTCCATCAGGAACGCGGCGAGCTCGCGCATGACCACGGGGTTGTCAGGCAGCTTCTCGAGCCGCTCCCGGCAGAATCGCGCGCCCGACTCCGACTCCTCCTTGAGCGTGAGGATCTCGCACTTATGCAGAAAGTGGTCCACGTTGTCCGGTTCGAGCTCGATTGCGAGGTCGAGGTACTTGAGCGCGTTCTGGGCGTCGCCGCGCGTCTCGTAGATGTAGAGTAGCTCGCGGACGAGCTCGATCGAACGCGCGCTCTCGGCGAGCTTCTTGAGCAGCGCCTTGAGGTGTTCGCTGGATGTGTCCACTTCGGGAATCTGCTTCAGCGGCTTGGGGGGCGGGAAATACTTGCGGATCTCCCCGGGCGCGTTGTGCTTGGCGAACTCCCAGGCGAGGAATGCGTTTTCCCGCTGACCCATGCCGTCGTATGCGCGGCCGATGAGGTAGTAGGCGTCGCTGTTGAAGTAGTCGCATCTCGCCGTCCCGGCGAACTCCTTCAACGCCGCCCGGCAGTCACCCTTGTCGAGCAGGGCGCGGCCCTTGTCAAGATGTTCCTGTGCGCGCGCGGCGAGCTCGGCTGCGCTTGAACCGTCCTTCGGGCCCGCTCCAGGTTCCTCCGCGGCGGCCCGGAGGGACATCGCAAGCACAATGGCAAGAATCAGAATGCGGTGTTTCACGATTGGCCTCGGAATCTACACTGTGAATCTTAGAATTTAGATTTTGGATTTTGGAATTCAGCTGCTGGATTTTGGATTGCTGCGTCAATCCAAAGTCCAAAATCTAGAATCCAAATTCTATGTCCCTGGTTTCTCCGCGAAAACGGCCGCCTTCTCTTCCTCGGAGAGCGGCCTCCAGCTCCCCTTGGCGAGCGGCCCGAGCTCGAGCTTGCCGATACGGATCCGGATGAGCTGCTGGACATGCAGGTCGACCGCCTCGCACATCCGGCGGACCTGTCTGTATTTGCCCTCGAAAATCGTAACCGAGAGCCATGCCGTGCCCTTGTTCCGCCGGTCGATGGACACTTTCGCCGGGAGCGTCACGTAGTCGTCGTCGATCGCGACGCCGTTCTGAAGTCTGTCGACGGTCTCGTCCGTGATCTTCCCCTGTACCTTTACAAGATACGTCTTCGGCACCTTGCGTGTTGGAGAAGTGACGCGGTCTGCGAATGCCGTGTCGTTGGTGAGCAGAAGGAGACCGGAGGTGTCCTTGTCGAGCCGGCCGACCGGGATGAGCCAGCCGGAATCCGGCGGGAGGAGGCCGTAGACAGTGGGGCGGCCCTCGGGGTCGTGCGCCGTCGTGATGACGCCCGTCGGCTTGTTCAGCGCGATGTAGGTCGGGGGTCTGCGCGCGATCGGCTGCCGGTCGATCTCGACATTGTCGAGCACGGGACTGATCCTGATCTCCGGGTCGAAGACGGGTTTTCCGTTCACCTGGACCTTGCCGGCCGCGATGAGTTCTCCGGCGCGGCTGCGCGAGAGGATGCCGCACTTCGAGATGTACCGCGCGAGTCGCACTCCCTTCCCTTCACGCGCGGCGTTCTTTGAAAACCAGCGACGGGGCATTCGATTTCACCCTGCAGAATCACCGAAATCAGCGGGTCAAGTCCCAATCACAAGTGTCTGGCACGAAGCCTCTGAACAAATCCCAAATCCCAAAAC
>JAVHLO010000293.1 GCA_031082105.1 Planctomycetota bacterium | reverse complement strand
CAAACGACGCGCGCGGGGTTGCCGACGACGACCGCGCCGTCGGGCACGTTGTGGACGACGACCGCGCCCGACCCGACGAGCGCGCGCCTGCCGATGGTCACGAAAGGCAGAATGGTCGCGTTGACCCCGATCTGCGCGCCCTTTCTGATCACCGGCCCGCGCATGCAGCGCGCGGATTCCCTGCAGCCCGGGTGAAGGTCGTTCGCGATGGTCACTCCCGGCGCGAGAAAGCACCCGTCCTCGATCGTCGTGAACTGCGCGACGTAGACGTTGGAGTGGATCTTGACATCCCTGCCGATCCGGCAGCCGTAGTCGACGACGGAGTTGTTCCAGATCCGCAACCCGCGGCCGATGACGTTCTCCTCGCGGATGACGACGTTGTGTCCGGTCTCGAGCCCGGGGCCGATCTCCGAGCCGAGATAGATGATCGATCCCGCGCGGATGTTCGAGCGGCATCCAATGCTGAGCGCGAGGCTTTTCACCTTGCGGCCCGGCCTGTAGCCCACGATGGCGGACGGGTCGACGACCGACCCCTTCCCGAGCCGCACGAGTCCGGCGCAATCCGTCTTTCTCAAGGCTCTACGGACCAAGGAAACCTCTACGATTCTGGAATTTAGATTTTGGATATTGGATTGAAAACGGCAAATCCGCAATCCGAAATCGTAAATCCAAAACCCAGAATCTAAATTCCAAAATCCAAAATCCGCCCCCCCTCCCGGTACCGCCTCTTCCCGGCGGGCGGAGCGCAGCGATGAGTCCGTCTACTCGGCCCAGAGCGTCTCCTTCACTTCCTCCCACCACGCCTCCCACTGGCGGACGGCGTTGTTGCGCGTGTCCACGGACGCGTTGAAGCTATAGCCGAAGCTTTTCCCGGTCATCTTGTTCAGCGTGTGAAAGGCAAGCAGCCGCCTGATCTCGTCCTCGGACTTCAAGTGCTTGATGAGTTCCGGTACGCCGTCCTTCACCTTGAGGCCGACCAGCGTACCGGCCGCGTAGAAGGCCAGCTCCGCGTCTTCCTTGTTGATGAGGTACTCGCGGAGGCGGGTCTTGACGTCCTCGGTCGTCGTTCCCATGGCGCCGATGATGCGCACCGCCTGGATGCGCAGGTTCGGGTTGTTGAGCGTGGCGACTATATCCGCCATCACGACCACCGGGTCGAGCTGTTCGAGCGCGCGTTCCGCGCGCGGTCTGAACTCGTAGTCCGGGTCGTTGAGCCCTTCGACGAGCTGCTTGACGACGTACTTGCTCAGCGGGCGCATCTCTTTTGCCACGGCAGCCACTTCCTCCGGCTTGCACGCGCGGAGTCTCAGGAGCTGCGCGTCGGCGCGCTCGGTCTCGCTCATCGCGGGCGTGACCGGTCTCTCTTCGATCGGCGGCTTCACGGGCTCGGTCACCTCGGTCGGCGGGGTCGTCTCTGTCGGCGTCGTTTCGGTGGGCGTCGTCTCCGTCGGGGTGGTTTCCGTCGGTTCCGTTGTCGTCGCCGCGGCCTCATCCGGCGGGTTCGCGGGGACGCGCGAGCCGGGCGAGAACTCGGGCCCGGGCGCGCTCGTCACGTCCTCCGGCGGAGTCCTGACAATCCCCAGCCGCTCTGCCAGTAGCGCCTGATCCTTCTCGAGCGAGGCGAGCTTGTCCTGGATCTGGTTCAACCAGCCTTCGAGGATCTTGAAATGCGTTTCCGTGTTTATCTCCAGGTCCGTGACCCGCGAATTGAGAAAGATGACCTGGTCGGCGACATCCTTGCCGGCGGCCGCGGGCTGGTTCGAGCGGCCGGTTAGGCCGCAGCCGAGCGCGACCGAGGCGAGACAGATGCATCCTGCAAACAACGCAATCACGGATCTGTGCCGTCTCATCGGTTCAACTCCTATAAACAGGAACAACGAAACACGCAACGGCGAGCCGCCAAACCGCCAAGGACGCCGGGAAGAACGAAGAAGTCATGTTCGACCCGATACCGGAACAGGGACTTTAAGAGACTCTGACGAGACAACAGAAAACCCGGTCTCGTGATCGAAGACTGCTTACCCGATCACCACCTCGCGCCGGCCTCTGCGCACCCTGCCGATCAGGTAGGCCGCGTTGCCGGCGTCGTAGATTCTCCTGCAGATCGCGTTGGAATAGAACGGGTCGGAGACGATCACCATACCGACCCCCATGTTGAAGACGCGGTACATCTCTTCCTTGCCGATGTTGCCGAGCCGCTCGAGCGCCTCGAAGACGGGCGGCACGGGCCACGAGCCGGGTTCGATCTCGACGCAGCAGCCGGGCGGCAGGATGCGCGGGATATTCTCGATCAGTCCGCCGCCGGTGATGTTCGCGATGCCCTTCACCGCGCGTTTCACCCTGTACGATGCGAGCACCTGTTCGATCACACGCGCGTAAATGATCGTGGGCTTGAGCAGCTCCTCTTCGACCGTCTCCTTCATGCCCGGGATCTGGGCCCGCAGTTCCAGTCCGGCCTTTTCGAGGAGCACCTTGCGCGCGAGCGAATAGCCGTTGCTGTGGAGACCCGAGGACGCGATGGCGATCACGTCGTCGCCGACGCAGATGGACGAGCCGTCGATCATCCTGCTCTGCTCGACGATGCCGACCGCGAACCCGGCGAGCTCGTATTCGCCGTCCTTGTAGAAGCCGGGCATCTCGGCGGTCTCGCCGCCGAGGAGCGCGCAGCCCGCGAGCTCGCAACCGCGCACGATCCCCTTTATCACCTCGCCGAGCATGCGCTCGTCGGTCTTGCCGATGGCGATGTAGTCGAGGAAGAAGAGCGGCTTCGCCCCCTGCACGATGAGATCGTTGACGTTCATCGCGACGAGGTCGATGCCGACCGTGTCGTGACGGTCGGCGTCGAAGGCGATCTTCAGCTTGGTGCCAACCCCGTCCGCGCAGGCGACCAGCACGGGATCACGGTGTTTTTTGGAGAAGAGCGTGTCCTGTCCGCCGAGCCTGAAGAGCCCTCCGAACCCCCACGGCTTGTCGATGACGTGGTCGGAGTACGTGCGGCGCATGAGCTTTATCACGTCGTCGACGAACGCGTCCTTGCGTGTCTGGTCGACGCCGGCATCTTTGTAGGTCAGCTCAGTCATCTTTCCGCAACCGTCAAAATCCGTTGTTGTTTCACCGCGCATTCCCCGACCCGGTCAATGACTCTCGTTGCACGAGCCCGCGCCACAGTCCCGTCTCATCGCGCCGGGCGGCGTCGTTGAAACAGCGTTTCGCTTTCGCAGTCCTGCCCGTCTCGGCGCAAAGCACGCCCAGGTAGTACGGGACGGCCGGGTCGTGCGGGAACCTGTCCTGCAGCTCGGCGATCGTCTCCTCTGCCTCCTCGAACTGCCCGGTCAGAAAGAGCGCATGCGCCTGGCGGAACGCGTCGTCGCGGGCGCGCATGTGCGCGCCGGTCGACTGAAGAATGCCGTGCGTCATCCCGTCGACGAACGACACGACCCACACGGCGCCGGCGAGCAAGAGCAGTTTCGAGACGTACGGGAACTGAAGCATGGGCGCGACGAGCGCGCCGTCGACCGCGAGGACGAAGAGCGAGAAGAGCACGACCCCGCGCAGGCACGCGCCGCGGACCACCTGCGCGACCCCCGGGACGAAGGACAGGAGGACGTGCACCAGCAGTTCTGCGAATTTGCTCATCGGGTAAATCCGGACAGCAGCCGCCGCGCGGATACGACATCAGCGCCGGACGGCAGAGTAAGGTATTATAGCGTTTTCCGGCATGAGTCAAGATAAAGGAACCCGGCGCGCGCGTGCGCGGGCACGGACTTCGACGCCCCGCGACGGATCGGGGCGGTTCGCAGCCGCCCTGTGCGCAAGGTATGTGGCTCCGCGTCATGGACCTGAACCTCCGCCATGGGCGGGGTAGAAACTGGAGGCATCCACAAACTACACCCCCAATGGAAGCGGCAGTTTGCGGATGATTCTTGTTGAATTGGAGCTGAAGACCGGCTAGAATTAGACCAAACCCGCAACGGGGTACGCAACGCTGCCGCGCTCTCATCGAGTAAGAGCTTTGATGGCGCGAGAGCCCGGCGGCCGAATCCGCCCACGCCTATTGAAAGTCGCACATCATGAAGACACGAGCCGGGTTCCTGCTGAACCTCTCTCTGACGATGGCGCTCGCGGCCGCGGCCGCGTGTTTCGCCCGCGCGCAGGAAGAAGACACCCTCAGGGCCGCCGCCGGGCCCTTCGCCACGTTCTTCGCCGTGCACATGGAAGCCAACGAGCTTTCGCACGGCAAGTATCAGGCGGAACAGTGGCCAAACCTCATCAAGTTCGTCGAAACGGCCGACAAGTACGACGCCAAACTCACCCTCCTCTTCAACCCGCAATGGGCGGAGTTCGTCCTCCAGGACGAGAAGAAACTCGCCGTCGTCAAAGGCTGGCAGAAGAACGGACACGAAGTCGGCCTGCACTTCCACTGGGTCAGACATGGCGACTGGAACGGTTACACCAACCGAAAGGATGGGAAATACACCAATGACCCAAGATACCGTGGCCCCGTCGGCGAAATGATGACCCTCATCGCCAAACTCGCCGAGCCCGACAAGATACTTACGATGTGCATGGGGCCTGAGCCGAAGGTCGACTCGCCCGGGGAAGTCGAGATCGACGAGACCGACTATCCTGACGGCATCCTCTACGACCTGGACGGCATGAACCTGGGCGTCGGCAAGCCCGTGAAGACCCGGTTCGGGGAGAAGGAACTCGTCCACCTCTGGCATCACTTCTTCGCGTCGCCCCGTCGCACGGAACATCTCGACAGGATCAGGGAGGAGTTCACAAAGGCCGGAGCCGATGAGGTGCTCGGCGTCGTCACCCACGAGGCCGATTTCGGCAGGGACCCCGAATTCATCGAGCTATGGTTCAAGTTCTGCTCCGAACAAAATGTGAAAATAAAAACGGTGCGCAGCATCATCGCAGAATATCCGAAGGACAAGATCGCGGAAGTCAAATACTCGCCCACGACAGAAG
>JAVHLO010000292.1 GCA_031082105.1 Planctomycetota bacterium | reverse complement strand
TCAATCCCGGCCTGCTGTGGTTCTTGAGCCTCGGTTCAATTCCGATCATCATCCATCTTCTGAACCGGCAGAAACACAGGCGCGTGAAGTGGGCCGCGATGGACTGGCTGCTGGCCGCGATCCGCAAGACCCGGAAGAGGCTCCGCCTCGAGAATCTCATCCTGCTCATCGTGCGGGTGCTCGTGATCTCGCTTCTCGTCCTCGCCCTCGCCCGCCCGCACTTCAGGGCCATGCCGTTGAAGTTCCTCGAGACGAGCGACCGCTTCGTCCTTCTCGTCATCGATAATTCGTACAGCATGGGAAAGAAGAGCGAAGGCACGACTCCGTTCGACCGCGCAAAGGCGGTCGCCGACACGCTCATCGACGGCATGAGTCCCGCCGGCGGCGACAGGGTGGGGATCGTCTTGATGTCGTCGAAGCCGTCGAAGCTCATAGCGGAACCGTCGATGCTCACCGACCGCGCGAAGAAGCTGGTCGCGGAGCTCGCACTCTCCGACTACGGAACGAGCCTTACCGCATCGCTGCCGCTCGTCGCTGAAGCGCTGAAGGAATCGAAGAATTCGAAGAAGGAGCTTTACATACTGACCGACTTCCAGCGCTATGGTTGGGACGAACGGGGCGCAGACGACAGGCGGCTCGCAGAGCTTCTTGACGCGGTGAAGAAGGAGACCTCTGCGATCACGCTCATCGACGTGGGGTTCGAGGATCTCGAGAACGTCGGAGTCGTGTCCGTTGCGGTCGACGAAAAGGTCGCCGTCGCGGGCACCATGGGCAGGTTCAGGGCGATCGTCAAGAACTTCGGCACACAGGAAGTGTCATCCGGCCGGCTCAATGTGTCGGCGAACGGGCAGAAGGTGAACACCCTGCCGTTCAGCGTCTCCCCCGGCGGCGAGGTGAGCGTCCCGTTCGTGCTCGAAATGAAGGACCCGATCCCACTCGGGGTGTCCGTCGAGGTCGAGTCGGACAGTCTGCCGGGCGACAATTTCAGACACCTTGCGCTCGACGTGCGTGAGAGCGTGCGGGTCCTCGTTGTCAACGGCGTCCCGGCGGCGGATCCGGCCGAGGATGAGACGGCGTTCTTCAGGTACGCGCTCAATCCCACGCGCGACCCGGCCGAGCGCGTCGCCGTCTACGACGTCAAAGATGAGACGAAATTCACATTCGCGGACGTCAGGCTGCGCAACTATGACATCGCCGTCGTGGCCAATCTGGACACGGTGCTCGATGAGCGGGCGAGGGACCTCGATGATTTCGTCAGGGCGGGCGGGGGGCTGCTGATATTCCTCGGCGACAGGGTCGACCGGGAGACGTACAACAGGATCCTGTACCGCGGCGGCGACGGGCTTCTGCCGGCAAAGCTGGTCGAGGTGCGCGGCGACAAGACGGATCAACAGGACCTGCGTTTTACGAAGGCGGATTTCACGCATCCGGGCTTGAGCTACTTCGAGCCGTTCAAACTGAAGCTGCGCGATTTCATCACGTTCGAGTACTACGCGACGGAGGCGGATACCGCGCGACCCGACGTGCGCGTGTTGGTGCGTTATGACGACGCCGATTCTTCGCCGGCGATCGTCGAAAAGCGGCTGGGCCGCGGGGCCGTGATGCTTGTCACCACCTCATGCGACCGCGATTGGAATATCTGGTCCATGACGTTCAACCAGGCATACTTGATCCTCGTGGACCAGTTGTGCCTCACCCTGGCCGCTCAGCCGGGCGCGTACAAGAACCTCGAGGTGGGCGAGTCCATCGAATACGTGGTGCCGCACGTGTGGATCGAGCGCGACGAGCGCAACGAGGTGAAACCGTTCACGCTGAGGTTGCCCAGCCGCGGGAGTGTCGACGTGAAACCCTCGCCGATCAGCGAAGAGAAGGGCGAGTTCGTGGTTGCCTACTCGACGGCCGACGCGCCCGGCATCTACGCGCTCGATAGGCCGCGGAAGGGCGCGGGCAGCGGCGAGCTCGCCACGTACTTCGCGGCGAATGTGGATCCGCTCGAGGGGAACCTCACAAGGCTCGGGCCGGACGAGATACGGCGTCGGTTCCCGCAGTTCGAGTTCGAGTACATCGGCGGCGCGCGCGGTGAGCGTACCGAGAAGGTCGAGGCGAAACCGCCTACCAGCCACATCTGGAAGGCGCTCATGTACGTAGTGCTGGGGTTGCTGCTGGTCGAGATGCTCCTGGCGCAGCGGTTCTCGCGGAACAGGTGATTGTCTCGGCATCCGGAGGGGGAGTCGGCTGCGGGAGTCCCCCTTGGCAAAGGGGTCCCGACTGCCGTCGGGATCGCGTCTGCGGCCTTGAGATTCAGGGGGGTTGTTTTATGGAACCGTCACGCATTTTCGAATCGGTGTGCGATGTTTGACAGGCTTCTTGGCATAGACCGCGGCAAGATCGGCGACGCCGACTACTGGGACTTCCGATGGGGGAGCATGCCCGCGCTCTGGCTGGTGGTCCTTGTGCTTGTTCCCACCATCATCGTACTCACCTACCTCGTCTACCGCAAGGAGGGCCGGAGCGCGAGCAATGGGATGAAGTTCTTCCTCGGCGCGCTCCGCTGTCTGCTCATCCTGCTCGCGCTTTGCATCATCTTCGAGCCGATCATCTTCGTGGAGAGAGAATACCCGCGCGAGAGCACCGTCCTGGTCCTTGTCGACGAGTCGCTGAGCATGGGGCTTGTCGACCCCTGCGCCGACAGCGAGAAGAAAGAGGAGATCGCCTGGGCCACCGGCATCTCGCGCAAGCGCGGAGCGGCTTTGTCCGCGGAGCAGGCGGGCACGGTCGATTCTCTGAAACGGATCGACATCGCAAACCGCATCCTGCGCAACGACGCGCTCTTCGAAGAGGACGGAAAGAAGATGGACGTCCTCGAGAAGCTCGCCCGCAGGTTCACGATCAAGAGCTACACGTTTGCCGCGGCGCTCAGGCCGGCCCCATCGCTGGGTCACGTGGAGCTGAAAGACACGTCGACCTCAACCGCGATCGGCGATTCGCTCATGGCCGCGTTCAATGCGACGCGCGGCCACCAGCTCGTCGCCGTCGTGCTCGTCTCCGACGGCTGCTCGAACGTTGGGGCCGATCCCGTATTCGTCGCCAAGCTGCTCGCGGAGCAGGGCAAGGACGTGCCCGTTTATACGATCGCACCGGGTGTGCCGGTCGAGCCGCGTGATATCGAACTCATCGGGCTTGAAGCCCCCGAGGCCGTTCAGGCAAGGGACTTCGCGATCTTCGACGTCACCCTCAAGAGCACCGGGCTCGACGGGATCAGCGTCAGCGTCTTCCTCAGCGAGGGCGAGCGTGAGGTCGCTGAGGAGACCGTGACGCTTGAATCCGGGCGGGAGCAACGGGTCTCGTTGAAGTACAAGCCGATCAGGCCGGGTGAGTACGTGTGCACGGTCTCGGTGCCGGTCGAGCCTGGCGAGATCGTGGCGGAGAACAACCGGCTCAGCCAGCTACTTAAGGTCGTTGACGAGAAGACGCGCGTGCTCTTCGTGGACAACTTTCCGCGCTGGGAGTACCGCAGCCTGAAGAACGCGCTAATCCGCGACGACACGCTCGACGCTTGGTGTTTTCTTCAGAGCGCGGACCCGGACTTCTCTCAGGAGACATCGCGCGGGCTCGAGCCGCTGCTGGAACTGCCCCGGACGGCGCAGGAGCTGTACAAGTACGACGTGATCATCTTCGGCGATGTCGACCCGAACGGCCCCGGTTTTTCCAGCGTCCCGGGCGTCGCCGAGGAGATCCAGAGGAATATTGTGTCCTTCGTCGAGGATATCGGCGGCGGTTTTGCCATGATCGCGGGCAAGCGCGACAGCCCGGGTCGGTATCGGGTGACGCCGATGATGAAGATACTGCCGATCGTGCTCGAAGACGGCGACTACCGGACGTTCGAGCAGGCCCCGAACCGGCCTTCGTTCATGCTGCAGGTCACTCCGCAGGGGCGGGACCATCCCATCATGAAGCTCGATAGCGACCCGGTGCGAAACCTGAACTTGTGGCAAGATCCGGACGGCAACGGCGACGGGCTGCCCGGGATGTACTGGTTTTATCCGGTGAAGCGGACGAAGTCGGGCGCGACGGCGCTCGCCGTCCATCCCACCGAGCAGAACAAGTACGGGCATCTGCCGATCATCGCGGTGCAGCCGTGCGGACGGGGCCGGAGTCTATTCGTCAGCACGGATGAGACGTGGAGCTGGCGGTTCGTCGTCGGCGACAAGTACTTCTATTCGTTCTGGCGCGAGGCGATCCGGTTCCTTCGTGGCGGAAGACTGGTCGGAGGCAAGCGGTTCACCGTCAAGACGGACAAGCCCAAGTACGGGGTCGGCGAGGTCGTGAAGATCTCTGCGCGCATCCTCGACCCGGACTACAAGCCGCTGGAGGACCCGTCGTATCCCGCGCACCTGTCCGGCCCGCAGGCGGAGCACACGGAGATTCAGCTCAAGGCCGTTGCAGGACGGCCCGGCGCGTACGAGGCCGAATACAAGCCGGAGAGCGTCGGCTTCCACAAGCTGTCGGTCGGCGCCGACCTCTTCGGCGAGGAACGCGATAGCGGCTTCGCCAGCTTCGCGGTCCAGGTGCCCGTGAAGGAGTACGCCAACCCGATGCTCGATCGCAAGACGCTGGAGTCCATCGCGACGACGACGCGCGGGGCATTCGTGGAGCTGGGCGACATCCAGAAGTTGCCCGACCTCATCACGGGCCGTGGCGCAACCTTCGCCATCGAACCGAAGGAGGACGAGCTCTGGGATTCTCCGCTCGCCCTGCTGCTGTTTGCGATCATGATTACCACCGAATGGATCGTTCGCAAGCGCGCGCGGCTGGTCTAGTGCCGCGGTGAATGTCTCGGCAAGTCCCCCTTAGCAGAGGGGGATTCAGGGGGTTGTGGCGCGTCCAGCCGCCATAAGTGATGGACAAAGACAAGCGGACGACGCCGTGTCGCATCTGCGAGCGCCCCGCAGCTGCGGGGCTTCCCTGGGAAAATGG
>JAVHLO010000291.1 GCA_031082105.1 Planctomycetota bacterium | reverse complement strand
GGGAATCCAGAGCAAAGAACAATTGACTTCCGGACAACCGTATTGTATCATACTTCGATCGGACAGCGCAAGCTCTTGGGCGCGTTCGCGCGGGGTCTGAGTGTAGGTTTGGATTGTTGGTAGAGACGCGGCGCCGACGTTGTAGGGGCGGCGCGCCCGGGAACGCCGAGAAGACTTGCGGCGGCAATCTGCGTAGACCACGCCTTGACTCGCGCATCAGATTCAAGCGCCGCCCGTTTTCGCTTGTCGGGCACTGATTCCGCCATTCCTGTGCATCATCGAAATTTGGGGGGAGTCTGGATGAGAACGATTTCGAACGGACACCTTCGCCGGGCGAGGCTGCCGGCAGGATTGATCTGCCTTTGTGCGCTCCTCTTCTGGTGTTTCTGCGCCTCTGCGCTGACCGCGCAGGAGACGGGCGACCCGTTGCCGCCAGCTGAGCAGGAACCGGTCCCGGCCGAGGGCGCGACGCCCGAAGATGCGCAGGACGAAGCGCCTTCGACAGAGGAGATCGCGAGACTCATCAACCAGCTCTGTGCGCGCTACTACGACGACCGTGAAGACGCCCGCGACGCGCTCGAGCGGATCGGCCCGCCTGCGGAGCCTCAACTGATCGAGGCGTTGAAACACGCCGACTTCCGCGTCCGGTTCTATGCGGCTTCCGTGCTGGGCAAGATCGGGTCGGAGGCGTGCATCGGGCCGATACTCGACGCCGTGCACGACGAGGACGTTACGGTGTCCGCAGCCGCCAAGCAGGCGCTCCAGGGTTTCGGCGCGAAGGCCCTTGAGGCAATCGAGCGGATAAAGACGACACGGCCGCAGGATGTCGCCGCGCTGGACGCGATGGCCGCGGAGATGATGAAGGGCGGCATCGAAGCGGCGCTGCAGCGGTTTGTCGTCAGCGACGGGAGCATCGGATTCTATCCGAACATGTTCGGCGAACTCGTCAAGTCCGGAAAGGCCGTCATCCCGACTCTCCTCGAGATCGTCACCGATCCCGGGTATGAGTTCATCACGCCGGCGAATTCTGAGTGGACTCGCGCGATGCTGCGCCGGCTCGCGATAGACGCGCTCGGCGAGATCGGCGACAAGTCAGTCGTCCCGGAGCTTCAGAAGATGGCCGAGGGCGACATCGACGGCGATTTCCTCCAGAACTCGCGTGGCCTGCTTGCGGAGGCCGCGATGTTCTCGCTCTACAAGCTGGGCGACACGTCCTATGTGGACCAGTATCGCAAGCAGCTCGAGGAGACCATTGAGCAGTTCCAGGGCAACGACGCGCAGTATCGCAACGAGCTCTCAGTGCTGCTCTGCAGGATCCAGGAATACGACGGCGCCATGAAGGAGCTGCTCAAGGTCATCGAACAGAATCCGGGCGAGTTCATCGCGCACTACAATCTTGCCTGCATCTACGCGAGCCGCGGTCAGAAAGCGAATGCCATGGAAGCGATGCGTGTTGCCGTCCAGAACGGTTACACCGACCATGAGTGGGCGATGATCGACGGCGACCTTGCCTCAGTCCGCGAGGATGCGGAGTTCAAATCGCTCGTCGGCGAGATGAAGACCAAGTCGGGCCGTCGCAGGCGGATCGTCCTGCAGGACGGTACGGTGATCGAGCTGCCGGAAGGGGTCGATATTCGGATCGACAACGGCCTTGAGCCGGAGCCCGATCCGCAGGAACCGCCGGACGTGGAAGAGCCGCCCATCAATGACGACCAGCCGGACGAAGGCGGCGACGAGACTCCGCCCGAAGAGGAGCAGTAACCGCTTTTCCGGGTTCTTGGCAGTCCCGGTCACACTGGACCGCTTTAGGCGCGAGGGCGGCGGCGCGATTCCCGGGTTCGTAGTGGCGACTTCAGTCGCCGGCAGGTTGAACGACTGAAGTCGTTACTACAAGCCGTCAGCTCACCCGAGGCTTCCCCATCGAGGGTGATTTGGTACCCCCGTTTCGATTGACAGCACATGGCCTCTAAATCCTCGACGAACCCGGAAACGAGTCTGGCCGCGAAGATACTCGCCAGGAAGCGCGAGCTGAACGCGGTGATCCTCGCGCACAACTACCAGCGGGCGGAGGTGCAGGACATTGCGGATTTCGTCGGCGATTCGCTCGGCCTTTCGCAGCAGGCGGCGAAGACGAAGGCTGACCCGATCCTCTTCTGCGGCGTCGATTTCATGGCGGAGACGGCCGCGATCCTCTGTCCCGGCAAGACGGTGCTCATCCCGGACGAGAACGCCGGCTGCCCGATGGCGAACATGATGACCGTCCGCGAGCTGCGCGAAAAAAAAGCTGAGTACCCTGACGCGGTGGTCGTCACGTACGTGAACAGCTCCGCGGCCGTCAAGGCCGAGAGCGATATCTGCTGCACGTCCGCGAATGCGGTGAAGGTCGTGGAGTCGATCCCGCGCGACAAGCGGATCATCTTCACGCCGGACCAATCGCTCGGTGACTATGTCGCGTCGCGCACGGGACGCAAGCTGATCCTCTGGCCCGGCTATTGCCCGACGCACCATCGTATCCTGGCCGATGACATCGCGAAGGCGAAGGCCGCGTACCCGGGCGCGAAGGTCGTGGTTCATCCCGAATGCACTTCCGACGTCATCGCACTGGCCGACCATGTCGCGAGCACGTCCGGCATCCTCAAGTACGCGCGCGAATCGACGGTGGCCGAGTTCATCATTGGAACGGAGATCGGCATCCTCCACAGGCTGAAGAAGGAGAACCCCGGCAAGAATTTCCATCCCGCCTCGCGGCTGGCGGACTGCCCGAACATGAAGTTGAACACGCTCGAGAAGATGTTGTGGTCGCTTGAAGACGGCGCTTACCGGGTGACGGTTCCAGAAGACGTCCGCGTTCGCGCGCTGAAGACCATCGAGCGGATGCTGGCGATTGCGTAGGGCCTTCGCGCGAGTGGCACCTCTCGGGATTGCCTGTACAAGTTTGGTGTTCTCTGGAGTGCAGGGACTGACCTTCGGACAAGGACTACTACTTCGCCCAGTCTTCGCAGTCGGCAATCCCTTCGTAGTGCTTTGTGTTGTGGTACACCAGAATCATTCCGTGCTGCCGTGCGACAACAGCTTGTAACATGTCCAAGTCGCCGCTTGGTCTTCCCTGTCTCTCCGCTTCGGCTTTTGCGATGGAAAATGCCCGCCAAGTCTGCCGGTCGACCTCAAGAACGCCCAGCAAGCGGCCCAATTCGTCAATTGCGGAAAGGTTGATCTTTGAATGAGGGTTCTTGTGGGCGAGAACCTGCAATTCGGCGAGGGTAATCACGGACACGCGGAGGTTCGATAAGCCCTTTCTTTCGAAAGTTGCCGCGAGGTTGTGCTTGCCTCGAAGGTAGTAGGATGCTATGTCTGAATCTATGAGGTACTTCATTCCTTGTCGTCAGGGCGTGATGAAGGACTCAGCCTCGATTTGTATAGGTCGCTGAGATGTTTCTCTTCCTTGCCACTCTCAGACCACGCGCCAAAGAGGCGCATCATCTGCGCAGACAACTGGTCAACGTCAGCCTCCGTCTGAGCCACAGGGAGTTCGATGGTCTTGGTCATGTCGCCGGTAAAACGGAGCAAGTCATCCATGTTGATGCTGGCGGCCTGTATGGCCAAGGTATCCTCAAATGGGACAATGATCACGTTTCCCACGACGATGTCGCGCTTTTCATCTGACATCATGTTCCGTCTCCTCATGGAAATTGCGCTTGAGAAAGCATCGTCAAGGCGCAACTACCGGAGAGCAGATTGATTCGGCTCGTCAGAAAGTGGTGGTCGCTGACCGAACCCCAGCATACGTGCATCTTCAGGGAGCGCTCCCTCAGACAACCATTTCAAAGGATGTTCGCAATCTCTTGTTGGGTCAACCCACACTATGGACGCGAGGCTTCTGCGCCTCTTGGAAAACGCGGTGAAAAGCTGACGAGACTTATCATCTCTGGAGACAATTGTACGGTCGGCCGCAATTGCTGCTTCAATGAGGTGCATGTCCTTGAGCATCGCGTCCTTGTCCCCTTGTGTCGATGTGGAGACCTCAATCTCTCGCGCAACATCAAGGGCGGACACAACATCCGGTTGACTGATTTTCCGTCTCCCTGTCATTGCGGCAAGCCAGTGGTAGGTGAAACGTGACTTGTGCTCCCGCCATTCCTTCCTTATGCTTTTAGTCATCACAACTTGATGGCAAATCAGGAGAACCTGTTCAAGGAACGCCCTGCACGACCGCGAGACAGGGTGTTGACTGTGCCCGGCAGATTGGGCGATATCAGCGTCGATTACAAGCGCTTTCGACCTGGCGGATGTCATTGCCTTCCTCCGCGGTTTTCCACGGCATCCAGATAGGCTTTTTCGGAATCCAAATTGACTTCGTCGAAATCTTGTGGCCATTTCCCGAAAGCGCCGTCTTCGTCGAGGTCTGCGCTTTGCAGTTGCGTGACTCCATCATTCGCATTTCTGGTGAACCAGTGCAGCTTGACTTTGCCCGGTGAGAGCACTTGCGGTTGGGTGGCCACGATTGTCTGAAATTCTCTTAACAGCAGGTTGCTGTGGGTTTCAACGATGACAACCACGCCTCTTGCCACATTCTCGGCAATCAGTTTTGCCATTTGGCGTTGAGCCTTGGGGTGAAGATGAATCTCAGGCTGTTCCAGATAAACAGTCTGCCTGGGTCTTGCCGCCAGCAGTGCGACAACAACCGGCAATGATTGTGAGAGGCCGAACCCGACGTCGGCGATGTTGACAAGGTCATGCGCGCCTCCTCGTCTGCTGTGAACCAAACGCCCGACGCGAAGCTCAACCTGAGTGTCGTCAACCGGTTTCGCTTCAACCTTCCATGTCAGCCCCAAATCCTCGAGTGCCTTCCCCAGGGAAGCCATCTTGGCGCTGTCACTTTGTTGCCACTGGGAAACAATTCCGGCCACGTAATCCTGAAATGTGCCCGGAAAATTGGCCCCGACGGCTGTCTTGGGATATGATCGAGAGGGATTCCCTC
>JAVHLO010000290.1 GCA_031082105.1 Planctomycetota bacterium | reverse complement strand
TGTACGTCTATATGTGCGACGGGTCGGGCCGTTTTTTGGACGTTCCGAGCTATTCGAGGACGCTGACGGTCCCGCTGGTGATGGCCTTCACGAGCCAGTCGATCCGGCTCGAGACGCCGTTGATACTCAATTTCGACGGCGATCTCAACGGAGACGGGCGCAACGACCTCCTCGTGAAGACTGCGAACGATCGACTGAGCGTATTTCCCGGCGTGAAAGACAGTACCTTTGCCGAGGAGGCGAGCTGCGTGCTCGAGATCATGGACACGTCGGCCTTTTCTTCGAGCGAGGTTCTTCTGAACGACCTGAACGCCGACGGACGGCTCGACATCGCGCTTTGTCACAAGGATTTCGAAAACAGGACGAACTGGATTGAGCTCTTCATGAGCCGATAGCCATGTCAGACTCTCCATTTCAGCGAATGAAACGGGCGCACGCGCGCCAGCGGGTCGAGACGCTGGCGCGGCTGCAGAACAAGCCGCCGGAGGAGATCGAGCTGGAAGAGTCCCGCAGGAAGTCGGAGGAAGAGGAAAGAAGCCGACTCGAGCGGATCGCCCGTCATGCCGCGGAGCGGTTCTCCGCGACCGCAACGGCCTCGTTGGTCGATCGGATCATCCTGGAGGTCTCGGGCGCTGTAAAGGAAGCGATCCAGACCTCCGGCGTATCGGCGGCGCGCGATGACGCCCACGAGATCGCCGAGAGGGTCGCACAGAAGCTGGCCGCCAGCTTTGCGCAGCCTGCGCAGGTTGTGAGGGAAACGCCGGCCCCGGCCGCGCCCAAACCGGCCCAGCCCGCGCAACGTATCCCGATACTCGATATCGAGAGGATCGTCGACTTCATCCTCGACAAGGAGGCCGGGGGACAGAAGAAGGCGGCCGGCCAGAAGTAGGCCGAACCCGGCCGGACTCGGGCGCTGTTGCCCCAGCCCGCGCCTCTTGAGAATGTTACGCGCGTTTTCTTGGAGAGACCATGCATCAGAAACCGCTCGAAGAGTTCCACGATGCGAAGAACAGCGATGTCACCATCGCGCCGGGACGCATCTTGAAGGTCGGCTTCGATTTCGGTGCGAACACCAGCGTCGTCCTCGCATCGAGCGGCAAGGAGAACATCGGGCTGGAAAGCGACGTCATGCCGACGGTCGTCGGCTATCCGAAGCCCGGCGTGCTTGCGGGCATCCTGCCCGAGAGCAAACCGTACTACTGCGGCGATGAGGCGCTGCGTCACAAGATGCATCTGAACCTCAAGTGGCCGATGGAGCGGAAAGGGATCCTCGCTGACCTCGACGCGGCGCGCGACTTCGTTACGTTCGTGCGGACTATCGTGGATCGTGAGGGCGACAAGGGCCTCTGGGCGGTCGTCGGTTCGCCCGCCAACGCGCCCGCCGACAAGCTCAAGGAACTCAGAAGGTCGGTCGGGCACGCGTTCTCCCGAATACTGATCCTGCCGGAACCGTTCCTCGCAGCGGTCGGTCTCAGGGACGATTCGCGTCTCGAAGACCCGGCCTACAGAGACCCCACCCGCGCATCCCTCGTCGTCGATATCGGCGCAGGTACCACCGACTTCTGCGTCGTTCAGGGATTCTACCCGACCCCCAACGAACTGATCAGCATCGCAAAGGGAGGGAACGATATCGATCTGCTCCTCTACACGGCGTTGAAGAAGAAGTACCCCGACATGAACCTCTCCGCCCTCGCCGTGAGGAGGCTGAAGGAACTCCATTCCTTCGTGGGCCCTCCGCCGCGGCCTGTGGTCATCGGCGTCATGATGGAGGGAAAGGCGCGCAAGATAGATGTCACCGAGGAGATCAGGCAGGCATGCGAGAGTATCGTCGATGATGTGGTGGACAGCGTTGTCGAACTCATCAGCCGCACCGAGTCGGAAGCCATCGGCGACATCATGAGCAATATCGTCTTCGTCGGAGGCGGATGCCTGATCCGCGGCATCTGCGAGGTCGTCGAGAGACGGCTTCACAACCAGGGATATACGGAGGCGCACGTTTCGCAGACCGCGGACTACAAGCGGCCCGTGGCGCGCGGAGCCTTGAAGACCGCCAACACCGTCAGGGACGACCAGTGGCAGGTGCCGGGCTAGATCAGAAGGCAGTAGGCAGTAAGCAGTAGGCAGAAGGCGGCGGCAGGATGCCGGCGTTCGTAGTGGCGACTTCAGTCGCCGGTCAGGTCGTTCTTTGGAGTGCAGAGACCATGTGGGAAAGAATAAAGCGCATGTTCAGATCGATCATCGGGGCGTTCATCAGCCTCGGCGAAGACCCGAAGCTCATCCTTGAGCAGAACATCCGCGACATGCAGGACAAGGTGCCCCAGATCAACACGGGCCTTGCGAAGGCGCGCGCGGGCGTCATCAAGCTCGAGAACGAAGCAGACCAGTACAACGCCGAGATCCGGCAGCTAACTGCGAAGATCAAGGCGTGCATAGCCGCAGGCGACGAAGGCCTGGGCGGGCAGCTTGCCGTCAGGCTGAGGAAAACACAGGAGGCGCTTGCTCGAAACCAGGAACAACTGGCCGCGGCCAAGCAGGGCTACGAATCGCTGGTCAAGCTGAAAGAGAGATACCTTCAGGAAGTGCACCGCAAGACTGAAGAGGCAATGGCCGCGATCAAGGCCAGCGAGGCCGCCAAGTGGAAAGCGGAACTCGCCGACGTGTTCGAGAGCTTCGAGGTCGCGGGCGTCGACCAGACGCACGACGAGATGGTCGCCAAGCTCCGTGACAAGGCGGCTGACGCCGAAGGGAAACTGGCGGTCGCCGCGGAGACGATCGACATGAAATCGATCCAACTGGAAGAGAAGGCGAACGAAATCCAGGGACGCGAGCTTCTCCAGCAGTTCAAGGCGGAGATGGGGCTAGCGGCGCCGCAGGGCCAGGCCGATTCCTCCGGGCCGGCAAAGAGCGAGGAGAAGACGATCGGACCGATGAAGGAAAAAACGAAGTAGATGGGTGGCGGCTTTCCCCTGGCAGAGGGCGGATTCGATGCGCGAGTCCTCGTAGGAGGGGGGGGCGGTACGTTGGTCCCGCTTGGCAAGAGCGGGTCGTTACGAAAATCCCCCTTAACAAAGGGGGATTCAGGGGGTTGTGCTCCGACAATAGGGCGGGGACGCCAACCTTCGAACATGCTTTTCCCGCAAGTGGTGTTTGTCTGATAGCTCATAGTAGGAGGTGTGCGTATGGACGCGCAAGGACCGAGTCTGAAGCCGGGTGGAAAGATTCTGCTGTTCATCGTTGTGGTCGGGCTGTTCTCGCTCGCCTTGTACAAGTTCAGGCACGACATCTTCCCCACGGAGAAGAAGACGGGCGACATCGACAAGACCGAGTACGAAAAAGCGAAGGCCGGCCAGCCCGTGACCACGGTCCAGGACTTCAAGTTCGTCGCGCCCGAGGGGCTACCGGAAGTCAAGGGCGTGAGCGGCTATGAATTCACCGACAACACCGTGGTATTCCCCATCAACGTCTGGGGCGGCTGGGCGCCGATCATTGCAGCCAACAACGGCTTCGCGCCGTCCAAGGACTCTGTCTTCTACAAGGAGTTTGGCTTCAAGGTCGATCTTCAACTCATCGACGACCCCGGCGCCGCGCGGGCCAAGTACGCCAGCGGAAGCTCTCATGTGCTCTGGGGAACCCTGGACATGATCGCGCTCGTCGCGCCGGCCCTGATGAAGGACCCGCGCACCGCGCCGCGCGTCGTACAACAGATAGACTGGAGCTACGGCGGAGACGGAGTGGTCGTCCGCCAGCATATCAAGGACGCGCGCGACCTCCGCGGAAAGAAGATCGTGCTCGCGCAGAACTCGCCCTCCCACTTCTACATCCTCGACGTCCTGATCTCATCCGACGTCCAGCCGAGAGAGGTCGATTTCCGCTACACCACCACCGCGTTCGAGGCGGCGTACGCCTTCGTCGCGAACGAGGATATCGATGCCTGCGTCTCGTGGGCGCCGGACATCTACAACATCATCGACCCGCGCGAAGGCGGGAAACCGGGCGGAGTAAGGGGCGCGCGCCTGCTGACAACGACAAAGGACGCGAGCAACCTCATCGCGGACGTGTGGGCCGTGCGCGCGGACTTCATGCGCGACCACCCCGATATCGTCAAGAACCTGGTCATCGGCATCTTCAAGGGCATGGATATCGCCAAGAAGAACCCCGAGGCCGTCTCCAAGCTCATGGCGGACGGGTTCGGACTGCCTGCGGAAGACTGTCTCGCAATGATGGGCGATGCACACATCACCAACTACGCCGAAAACAAGAAGTTCTTCCTCACCCCGTCCGTCGCCGCGAGGTTCGAATCGATCTGGCAGGCCTCATCCACCGCCTACAAGATGGCCGGCATCCTCGCAACGCCCGTCCGGCCGGACCAGGTCAAGGACGATTCCATCCTCAAGGAACTCGACGGGATGTTCCCGCACCACGTCGATGAGTACGTGCACCGTTTCAAGCCCGTCGACCTGAACCAGGTGAGGGCGGAAGTCACCCCCATCCTCGTGAAGACGATCAAGATCAAGTTCGACACGAACAACTCGACGCTCGACTCGAAGTACGATGCGACAATCCCCAACGCGCTGGATGAGATCGGGAAACTGGCCGGCCGGTTCGGCGCGGCCCGCATCATCATCGAGGGTAACTGCGACACTTCGAGAAAAGGCTACTACCTCGACCCGAAGGAACAGAAGGCGCACGCGCAGGCGCTCAGGCAGCTCTCCGAGGCTAGGGCCGAAGCCGTGAGACAGGCCATCATCGAGAAGTTCAAGTTCGATCCGGAGAAGTTCATGGCGCTTGGGAACGGCTGGGACAAGCCGGTCATACTGAACGCCTCCACCGAGGCGGATCATGCCGAAAACAGGAGAGTCGAAGTGAAGGTGCTCCAGGTCGAGGGAAAGTAGAGTGCCTTCGGCCTTGTGGAATGCCTGTTTCTTGTGAGTTCAAGAGCCCCAAGGGCTACGGTGAGGTGGTTGAGAGCGGCCGATTGGCGTT
>JAVHLO010000028.1:14997-16106 GCA_031082105.1 Planctomycetota bacterium | reverse complement strand
GATTTGTTCACCGCAAAGAACGCAAAGCGCGAAAGTCAATTGCCCCGCTGAGCTCCTTTTGCTTTGCGCACTTTGCGTGCTTTGCGGTTCGTTTTGGCTGCGCATCTGCTACGCTGCGCCTCTGTGGTTCTGCTGCAATGCGAGGACGACCTGGCGCTATGAGCCCACGATTTCGACCAGCCTTCTTGTGGCACTCCTGACGTCGCGCGCGGTCAGTATCGCCGCCGAAACTGCAAACCATCGCGCGCCGGCCCTGGCGACACTCTTCACGTTGCCGCGATTGATACCGCCGATCGCGACGAATGGGAGCTTGAACGAGCGCGCTACGTGTCTCACAAAAGCGAGGCCACGTGGCTCCAGGCCCGGTTTCGTGACGGAGGCGAACACCGGACCCACGGAAACGTAGTCGGCCCCCTCGGCCGCGCGCGCGAGCGCCTCGACCGGCGAGTGCGATGTGGCGCCGATGATGAGCGACCCGCCCGCAAGCCTGCGCGCCGCACGGACGCTCACGTCGTCGCCGCCAAGATGCACGCCATCCGCGCCGCAGAGCAGCGCGATATCGACGCGGTCGTTGATGATCAACCGCGCACCCTGCTCGCGCGTCAGCCGGCGCGCCTTGACCGCGTAGTCAAGCAGGGCGCGATCGGCCATCCGCTTCTCGCGCAACTGGATCCACTTCGCGCCGCCCGCAAGCACCTCGGTGATAATCCGCAGTCCGTCCCTTCCGCCGGGTGTTCCCGTAACCAGCACGTACAGACCGCGCGCGTCCCGCAGGTCGCGCGGAAAGACCGCAAACGCGAGTCTCTGTTCAACCCCGTAGAGCGCGAACCTCAGACCCTCGAACTTCCTGCTCAGCCCGGGCCGGACGAGCTTCGCGCACTCTTCGAGCGAACGGAGCGACTCCTGCGCGCGCTTGAGATTGAACAGGGCCAGCGTGCAGAAGGGGTCGAGGCCCCGACGCTGTTTCCACGTCGTCACTCCAAACGCGCCCCCGGCGCCCCCACGCACGCCGACATCGAAACCACGATATGCCGCGGGCCCTAAATCGCCTTCCGCGTCGCGCGCGGCGAGCAGCGCCGCATGGCCAGTTCCTTGCCCCGCCACTTTCG
>JAVHLO010000028.1:3205-14987 GCA_031082105.1 Planctomycetota bacterium | reverse complement strand
CCTCGCGTGCCCGGCAACCGAATCAACAATGCGACGCACCTCGTGACGCATGGACTTCAGCTCGCGGGCAAGCCCGGCCCAGCCGAGCGCGAAACGCGCGTGGTCCTCGACGACACGGAGCGCCTCGCAAGTCCTGTTCGAATTGGCGTCAATGGTGCGTAGGATCGACATGGCTGCGAATGATACCATCTTGACCGGCCGGCGTCAAGAGTATTATCCGGGCGGCGGGCGCGAGAGAGAAATGATCGGACTCCGCACGGGTGCAAGCCCAGGCGTGAGCCTGGGTGCGTGACAGCTGACCTACCGGCGAGGAACATGCGGACCCGCCAAGCCCAGGCGTCAGCCTGGGTTCGTGACAGCCGACCTACCGGCCTGACAGTGGGGATCTGATCAATGGACTGCAGGCCGGCTGTGAACCTCCCAGCCTGACGGCTGGGCTTCCTGCGGTTTCTGTGCGAACCGAAGTAGGCAAGCCGTGAGACTCCCAGCCTGACGGCTGGGCCTCCTTGCCTGGAGTCTGCATCTTAGTCTCACCAGTAGGTATGCCGGCTACGAGGAAGTGACAGGCGAGGTCGCGACTGGCTGGATTCCCGCCTGCGCGGGAATGACAGGAACGGTAGCGATTCGCTGCATTCCCGCTTGCGCGGGAATGACGGAGCCGGTCGCGGACGCGAATGGACAGGTCCGAGCCCCGAGGCAGCCAACGTAAAGCGCATTTACGCCGCGTCTCCGGCACGGTAATTGCTCTACCACATGGCGTAGACCCGGAAACCGGGTCGTGTCAAGATCTTTTGCATGAGGAAACCATTCGCGTAACGGGCCGCGTACGGCTCCAGTGGATCTGTGCGCCATGGGGCCGACCATTCCGCAATGGGGTGTGTGAATTCTTGTTGGAGGAGTCGTCATGGAAAGGCAGCGTCATTTCATGTTCGGGTTTGTTGCCGGCATGATAGTACTTTGTTGTGCGGCCACGGTCCTGCGCCCTGAGCCTCAATCGGCGACCGCCCAGGCCGCGAACTCGAACAACCGCATGATCGCGGCGACCGGGCAGATCGAGGAGGGAGTCGATGCGCTGTTCCTGGTCGATACGGACCCATCGAATCCGCGCCTGCTCGTCTACGAGGCGAGGCAGGGAAGGTGCTTGCGGCTCATCGGGGCGAGAGATATCCAGTGGGATCTCAAGCTCATTGACTTCGTGTATCCGTCCGGGAAGGGCGAACCTTCCGTGGGAACGGTCAGGCGCGAATGGGAGAAATCCCAGAGCGAGAAGTGCTCGAAGTGCGGCAAACTGAAGAAGGACTGCACGTGTTCGAACTAGGCTGATCTGGGCGAGCCGCTGACAGATGCGGGAGTCCGGGGAGTCTGGTCGTCCCTCACCCCCGCCCTCTCCCAGAGGGAGAGGGAGCGCCGTTCCCCTCTCCGATGAGAAATGGGAGTTACGGCTTGCATTCGCGGCACGGGCTCTTGCCCGCATCGAACGCGGCGTCGCGGGTCGGGTAGGTCTCGGCATCGTCCTTGGGTATCTTGCCGCCGTACTCGCATTTCGGCCTGTGGAAGCGGTCCGATCTGTGGCTGCTGACGTAGTGCTTCTCACGCGGCGCGGGTGGCGGGATCTTCCAGATCCCTTTCTTCGCCTTGCGCGCCTCTTTCTGGGCCTTGAGCAGCGCGTCGTCGTACCTGTCATTGGGCGCGATGCGGTACGTCCATGCGAACCCGTTCCGGACCATTTCGGCGTTCACGAACGTCCTTTCACCCTCCTTGGCTCCGGCGACATAGACGTACGCGAGCAGGCGGCGATGTGAATCGCGCCGTTCCTTGTCGAATTCGATGATCAGTTGTTTTCCTTTGACGAGCTTCCTGTTGAATTCCGTGGCCTCGTCATGCAGCGGATCATCGACCTCCGGCGCATCGATTCCGATGTAGCGCAATTCGTTGCCGTCGTCGAGCGCGACGGAATCGCCGTCGATCACCCTGGCGACCTTTCTGCCGGAGACCTTCGGCGGCTGTTTCTGGGAATTGTCCGTGCCGGGCTCGCCTTTGGGCGGCTTGTCATCCGGCGGCTTCTCTTCCGGCCGTTTGTCTTCGGGCGGTTTGGTTTCTGTCCTATCCGGTTCATCGGCCGGCGGGTCCTCCGGTGTCTGCCCGTCCGTCGTTGAATCCGGCCCGGGGTCATCCGATAGCGGTCGCTGGCCCGTTGCCTCTCCTCCGGTGGTGGTGCCGGACTTGTCCGGCGGTTTTTGAGGATGCTCCGGCTCTGGAGTTTTGACGTCATCGGACCCGGCCGGCTCGACTGGAACCTGACCGACCGACGACGAAGTGGTATTCGTGGCGGCGCCGGCGGTCGACGTGCCATTCGAAGGTTCAGTTGTGCGGCCCGCTTCGGGCATCTTTGTGGTCGTCGCAGTGGTCCGCGCCGCGTCTTGCGCACCAGCCCCAGTATTGTCGGCGCGCCTGTCGCAAGCGCAGACAAGTGCGACGGTGCAGGCAAGCAGCGTTGAGGCGATCGCGTGCTTCATTGTGGGACCTACAGGAGCTCGGACCTGAGCTTACGCAAATGGTTCTTCAACCTGAGCATGAGCTTTGCATGTATCTGACAGACCCTCGACTCAGACAGATCGAGTGTCGCGCCGATTTCCTTCATGGTGAGTTCTTCAAAGTAGTACAAGGTCAGGATCAAGCGCTCCTTGCGCGAGCATCGCTTGCAGATGAAGTTTACAACCTCGCGCTTGTGATATTCTCTGATCGGGCTCTTGCTCTTCTTGTCCTCGAGGACCTCCATTTCCTCGAGCGAAGTAGCGTCCTCGCCACCATGTATCTTTGCGGAGAGCGACACGAGCGAGGCGGCGCTGATTTCCTTCAGCATCTCATCGAGCTCGTTCAGGGGCACGCCCACCTCGTTGGCCATCTCGCAATCGGTCGGCGCGCGGCCCAGGCGCGATTCGAGCGCGTCGTAGGCCTTTTCGAGCTTGTGCCCCTTTGCGCGGAGCAGCCTCGGCGCCCAGTCGAGCGCGCGGAGCTCGTCAAGCATCGCTCCCCGAATCCGGCTGGAGCAGTACGTTTCGAACTTCACGCCGCGCCCCAGGTCGAACTTGGCGATGGCGTCCAGAAGCCCGAAGATCCCGACGCTGGCAAGGTCCTCGGGATCGACATTATGCGGCAGCCTTGCCGTGAGGCGTTCGGCGTGGTACTTCACGATGGGGAGGTACTCCGCCACAAGTTCGTTTCTCGTCCCTGTGTCGCTCGTCTTCTTGTACTCGACCCAAAGCGCCTTCATCTCTTCGAGTGTTCGTTTGCTCACTGTACGGGCCTTCCTGAAAACGACTATCAATCAGGAACGAAACGCGACACACCGGTCATTTCTCATTGGTGATCTGTCATTTTTCATTGGCAGTCGGCTGTCAACATGGACAGACTCTCATCACCAACGTCAAATGGCCTAGGTCTTCTTTTCCGGAGCGGGCGCGGCCGCGGGCTTCTGTGCCGTCTCCGACTTGGCGGGGGGCGCCGGCGCGTCAACAGACGGCGGAAGAACAGACATCTTCTCCAGCTCTGCGAGGATGGCCTCACCCGCCCTGCCGATGACGTATCCCAGCACTGCGAAGAGCCAGAAGACAGCGAGGCAGATCGTGAGCAGGCGGCTGGTCGGTGTTTCGACCACGATGCAGGTCGCGCACGCCACTGCCACTCCGAACAGGCTGAATACCGCCGCGAAAGATCTTCCCATATCTCAATCACATTCAACGCGGAACAATCCTGATCACACGCCGACGACACCCGCCTTTCGCAACAGGCGCCGGAAGAAGCCCTCCTTTTCGGGCGCGGGCCTTATGTTTCCGTTCGCCGCGTTGAGGGTCTTCGCAATGGAAACCACACACGCGCTCGCGTGCGAGCGAGGGGCATCCAGCACGAACGGTATCTTGCGCTTCACAGCGGCCGGGACGACGCCATCGGTGAGGATGTATCCCAGCTTCTCCACATAGACGTTCAAGAACCGATGCGCCACGCTGACGATCCCGCTCGCCACGCGGTCGGCCTCCAGTCGATTGACCGCCATGTTGACGACCAGCTTCATCTCCGAGGGGGACTCCTCCTTTGCGATCAGCTTGATCAGCGCATAGGCGTCTATCATCGCGGTCGGCTCGGGCGTCGTGACGATCAACGTCTCGTCCGCGCAGGCCGCAAATGCGATGACGTTCCGGGATATCCCGGCGCTCGTGTCGACGATGATAAAATCCGCGCCGGCCTGCAGTTTGTCCAACGCCTGGACGATGACATGCCGCTCGTCCGCGTCGAGGTTGGCGATGGCCTCGATCCCGGACGCGCCGGGCAGTATCCTTATGCCGCCCGGGGCGGCGACAAGCGCGTCGGCGATCTCGCGCTTGCCCTGAATCACGTGCGCGAGGTTGTAGCGCGAGTTCACGTCCAGGAGCACGTCCACGTTGGCCAGGCCCAGGTCCATGTCGAGCACGATGACCCGCCTGCCCATCTGCGACAGGGCTATGGCGAGGTTCACCGCGACGTTCGTCTTGCCGACGCCGCCTTTTCCGCTGGCGACGGCGACGACGCGTGTCCCGAGCATCTCGCGCGCAAGTTTCCGCAGACCTTCGGCCTGGTCCAGCATTATTCGTTGTCTCCCCCCAGGACCATGTCCGCCAGCCTTCCCGCGTCCGCCTCCTGGATGTCCTCGGGGACGGCCTGGCCGTTGGTTATGTACGAAAGACCCGTCGACACCTTTTCCAGCACGGTCAGCAGGAGGCCGAACTTCGCAGCCTCGTCAGTCTTCGTCAAGATCAACTTGTCGATCCGGATGATCGAGAACTTCTGGAGCGTGTCGGTCAAGTTGTCAGGATGAGTCGTGCACGACATGACAAGGTGCGTCTCGTGCGGCTTCAACAAGTCCAGCGCCTTCTTCAGCTCGAGCAGCTTGTGGCTGTTCCTCGGACTCTCCCCGAAGGTGTCGATGAGCACGATGTCCCTGTCCTTCATGGCGGCGAGCGCCTTGTTGATCTCGTGGGAGCTTCCGGGATCTCGCACCACAGCGATCGGGATCCTCATGATGTTCGCGAACTGGGCAAGCTGCTCGGTGGCGCCGAGCTTGTAGGTATCGACGGTGATCGTGCCCACGCGCTTCTTCATTCGCACGAAGTTGCCTGCAAGCTTGGCGATCGTGGATGTCTTTCCCACCCCGGTCGGGCCGACGAACGCAATGCGCTTGTGTCCGTTGGGCGAAAGCGCGATCGGCCCGCTGACGGAGATCATGTCCTGGATGATGTTCCTGACCGCCTCTCCGATCACCCTGGAATTGTTCAAGCTCTCACCGGGGAGCTTGGTCTGTATGCCGGCGATAATCCGCTGTGCGAGGAAAGTGGAGACGTGCGAATCGAGCAGTTTCAAGTAGATCTCCGCCAGCTCTTCCGGCGGTCGGAAGCCGCTGAGTTCATTGACCCTGCTGGAGATGCTCGAAAGGAGCTGCCTCATATCTCCGATGGCCTCGGCGAGCTTGCCGTCGCCCGTTTCGCGGGCAGACTGGGGTGGGTGGGCAACATGCTTCGGCTGGATCCTGGCGATGTTGCCGCCGTATTTCTGTCTGAGAAGCTCCTTGCGCAGGAATGTGGCGGGTTTTTCCTCCCGGCATTCGGCGACTGCAGGCTTGCTGGCCGGGGTCGGTCCGGCGAGTATCTCGCTCCGCTGCCTGCCAAACAGCTTGAGGAAGCCGCCTTTCTTCTGCTCGACGATGGTGAACACGATGTCCTTGCCGAATTCTTGAGTGGCCTTTTCCAGGGCCTCAGCAACCGTCTTTCCGACGAACTTTTTGCCGCGAAAAACCATGCTCACCTACCATTCAATTGGACAGCGCATCATGTCACTCGACGGAGATCGTCTCAACCGCTTCGATCCGCAGCTCCTTTACTCTTGCCACTTCGTTGTGTGAAAGCACCGCCACTCCGCTCTGGATCGTGTCGGCGATCCGCTTGACGTGCCACCTTATCTGTGGCGAGGCGAGTATCGCGGGCGGGTGGCCTGCGCGCGCAAGATCGGCAAAGACAGCCTTCATTCGCTCGATGATCGCTTTCTGCGTCTTCGGCGAGAGAGTCAGGAACGAACCGGCATCGGTCCGCTCGATGGAGTTCTTTATCGTGTCCTCGAGCTTCGGATCGAGCGTGGCTACGTAGACGGCGCCGGCCTTGTCCTGGTATGCGGCGCAGATGCTGCGCGCGAGCGCGTACCGCACGTACTCGGTCAGCACCTCGAGGTCTTTGGTCCGTGGCGCGTAGTCGCCGAGCGTCTCAAGCACCGTGCCGAGGTCCCTGATCGACACGCCTTCACGCAACAGGTTCTGGAGTATCTTCTGCACTTCGCCGATCTTCAGCAGGTTTGGAATGACTTCTCCCACGACCGACGGCGAGGACTCCTTCAGCGTGTTGATCAGGCCGTTCACGTCCTCCCGCGTCAGGAGCTGGCCGGCATTGTTCTTGATGATCTCGGTGAGATGGGTGGTCAGGACGGTAGTGGAATCGACGACGGCATATCCGAGCGCCTCCGCCCGTTCTTTGGTCGGTGCGGGTATCCACCAGGCGGGCAGCCCGAAGACCGGCTCGGTCGTAGGCACGCCCTCGACCTTTCCGGACGCCGCGCCCGAATCCATCGCGAGGAACTGGTCGGCCAGCGCGGTTCCTGCGGCGACTGTCGTCCCGCGTATTTTGAAGACGTACTGGTTCGATTCGAGCTGTGCGTTGTCGCGGATCCGCACGGGCGGGAGAATGAACCCCATGTCCACAGCGATCTGCCTACGCAGCAATGCAATCCGTTCCATGAGATTGCCCCCCTGCGACGGATCGGCGAGCGGGATCAGGCCGTAGCCGATTTCCAGCTCCATGGGATCCACGTGGAGCAGACCTTCGACTCGTTCCGGCTTTCGCGCTGTCTCCTTTTCCTTGCGCGCCGCGTCCATGACGGCGGTCTCTTTCTTGCCCTTCTGCAGCAGGTACGCGATTGTGCCGACAATCCCCGCGACTCCGACCAGTTCAGGGCCCAGAAGCGGGGTCATGCCGAGGAGAATCAGGAAGCCGGCGGTGACAGTGAGTGCCCGGGGCGAAGAGAACACCTGTGTCAACATGTCCGTGCCGAGGTTGCTCGCGGCGGTCGTGCGGGTGACTATCAGGCCGGCGGCAAGCGAGACGAGTAATGACGGGATCTGCGACACGAGCCCGTCGCCGATGGTCAGCTTTGTAAAGGTCTCCGCGGACTGCGACACGGTCATGTCGAACTGGAGCATGCCGACGATGAACCCGCCGATGATGTTGACGAGCGTGATGATGATGCCGGCGATGGCATCGCCGCGCACGAACTTCGTGGCGCCGTCCATTGCGCCGTAGAAATCGGCCTCGCGCGCGATCGACTGCCGCCTCTCACGCGCTTCGTTCTCCTTGATGAGACCCGCGTTCAGGTCGGCGTCGATGGACATCTGCTTCCCGGGCATCGCGTCCAGAGTGAACCTTGCGGCGACTTCGGAGATCCTGTTTGCGCCCTTCGTGATCACGACGAACTGCACGATGATGATGATCGCAAAAATGATGAACCCGATCGTCGGATTGTCGCCCGCCACGAAAACACCGAACGTCCTGATCACGTTCCCTGCCGCATCAAGCCCCCTGTCTCCCGCGTTTGTGAGGATAAGCCGGGTCGTTGCGACGTTGAGCGCCAGCCTGTAGGCGGTGGTCATCAGCAGGAGCGAAGGGAACGCGGAGAAGCTCAGCGGCTGGCGCACGTACAGGGACGTCAGCAGCACGGCGATCGACACGGTGATATTGATGACGAGGAGGAGATCGATGATCTGCGTCGGCGGCGGGACGAATATGATGATGATGAGGCTGATGATGCCGATCACGAGGACGAGGTCGAGGTTCCTCGTGAAGAGGTCCTGGGCATTCGAGCTTTTCGCCGCAGCCACAGCCATTGCAGTTCAAACCGCTCAGCAAATACTACGAAAACGCGATACCCGGTCGACCGGGCCCGTTGCGGGCCATCCTACGCCGCGCCCGCCTGCCTGTAACCTGACTCGGCCGCGTACGCTTCGGGTTTCAGCTTGCCGACCTTATGCAGGTACGCGAAGATGAGGGCCACGGCCTTATAGAACTCCGTGGGGACATACTGTCCGACGTCCACCGCCCTGAACAGCGCCCTCGCCAGTTCGCGATCCTCGTGAATCGGCACGTCGCTGTCCTCCGCGATGCGCCTGATACGTTCTGCGATCAGGCCTGTCCCTTTCGCCACGACCCGGGGCGGGGGCTCGTCGGCCTTGTACCGTATCGCAACCGCGATTTCGGTCGGGTTGGTGACTACCACCGTCGCCTTCGGAACCTGCGCCATCATCCGGCGCATCGCCAGTTGTCGTTGTATCGCCCGACGCCGTTCGCGGATCTTCGGGTCCCCCTCAAGCCGTCTCAACTCCTCGATGATCTCCTTCCGCGTCATTCTCAAGTCGCGTTCGTACTGCCAGCGCTGGTACCCGTAGTCCAGAATGGCCAGCACGAGCAGCGCGAGCGCGGTCCGGAACCCGACAAGCAGCGACAAGTCCACGATCGTCCTGGCGATGACGCCGACCGACACCTCGGCAAGCGACGCTATGCGCATGCGTTCATCGACCAGAGTCACGTATGCCACGACGGCAATGACCGTCAGCTTGAACATGCTCCCGAGCAGCCTGGCCAGCGAGCGAACCGAGAAGAGGCGCAGCAGCCCGTCGACCGGGTTCAGCTTGGCGAGGTCCGGCATGAGCGGGTGCCCGCTGAACACGAATCCGGTCTGGGCCAGGTTTGCCGCAAGCGCGAGGGCGAGGATCGTCAGCACGATCGGGAGCACCATCTTCACGGTCACCCAGACCACGCCCAGCAGCATTGCCGTGGCATTGTCCTGCGTAATCTCCGCTTCATCGAGGGTCGCGAAGACATTTCTCGTGTAGCCTGCGAGCTGGTCGTACAGGTCGTCGCCAAACCAGCTCAGGGCCAGCATGGCGGCCAGCAGGACGACGGCCCCGCTGAGGTCCACACTGCGCGCCACGTGGCCCCGCTCCCTGGCTTCCTGGCGGCGCCGCGGCGTAGCCGGTTCCGTTGCAGCCTCATACCGTTCTTCGGGCATCAATGCTCCCCGGGAATCAGCGCATCGCGTCCGTCAGCGCGTTAATCTCCGTCCCCATCCTCCCCGTCAACTGAACGAAGATGTGCGCGAAGATCGGAACGAACATCAACAGGACGACGAAGCCGACGGCTATCCTGATCGAAAACCCCATTATGAAGACGTTCATCTCCGGCACTGTCCGCGCTACGAGCGCCAGCGCCACCGTCGCCAGGAAAACGGCGACCAACACGGGCGCCGCGAGCTGCACGGCGATCTCGAACAGCGCCCCCGCCGCATGGACGGTCACGAGATTCTGCAGCACCTTCGAGAACCGCAGGCCCATCAGCGGGACAACGCTGAAACTGCGCGTGAGCGCTTCCAGGAGCAGGTGATGGCCGTTGATCCCCAGGAAGACCAGCAACGCCAGAATGTTCTTGAGATGGCCGATTATCGACACCTGCTCGTTCGACACGGGGTCAAGCACATTGGCGAGGCTGAAGCCAAGCTCCTGGTCCACGATCATGCCCGCGGACTGAACGGCCGCGAAGAAGAGCGATGCGACGAACCCGATGATGGCTCCGATCCCCATCTCGCTCAGGACCGCCACAACGAACACGCCGAGGTTCTCCGGCAGCACAAACCCGGCCCGCGGAACGGTGGGGAAGATCAACAGCGCCAGGATGAGCGAAAAACCGATCTGGACCTGGGGCGGGATATTACGCGCGCCCAGGAACGGCGCAGTGAGCATCAGCCCGGCGATCCTGAAGAGTATCAACAGGAACGCAAAAAAATCGCTAATGGCGAGATCAAGGAACATCTACCCGGCTTTCACCTGAACCTTGTGACCATCTCGGACATCACCCGCTCGGTATAGACGATCAACTGTGTCAGGAACCACGGCAGCGCGACGAACAGCGCGGCGACCACCGCGATGATCTTGGGCACGAATGTCAGTGTCTGCTCCTGCACCTGTGTGGCCGCCTGCATGATGCTCACGATCACCCCCACGATCAGGCCGACCAGCAGCAGCGGCAACGACAGCTTCATGGCGAGAAGAAGGGCATCCCTTCCGATCGCAACCGCTTCGAGTACGGGATCCGCGCCCATGTCTCATCCTCATTCCGGGAGAGAGCTGAGGGGAGGGCGCCGCGCGCGCCGCGGACCGGTCACCCGCGCCCTGACTCTCTCCCAAAGGGAGAGGGAACATCTCTCACGTGACGTAGAAACTCTGCACCAGCGAACCGACCACGAGGTACCACCCGTCGACGAGCACGAACAACAGGATCTTGAACGGAAGCGAGATCATGATCGGCGGCAGCACGAGCATGCCCATCGATATCAGCGTGGACGACACGACGAGGTCGATGATGACGAAGGGCAGGAAGATCATGAACCCCATTATGAACGCCCTGCGCAGTTCGCTTATGATGAACGCCGGCACGAGCACGCTCGTCGGGATATCGGCATAGGTCGGCTTCTCCGGCAGCTTCTTGTCCCCGCCCGTGATCCGGAGGAAGAGGAAGATATCCTTCTTTCGGGTCTGCGTGAGCATGAACTCCCGCATGGGCTTTTCCGCCTCGGCAAAGGCGGTTCGCTGTGTGATCTTCCCATCCATGTAGGGCGTAAGCGCGTTGTCCTTGATCTTGACAAGTGTCGGCATCATGACCATGAACGTCAGGAAAAGCGCCAGCCCGATGACGACCTGGTTGGGCGGCAACTCCTGCGTGGCCAGCGCGCGCCGCACGAAAGAGAGCACGATCACGATTCGCGTGAACGCCGTGGTCATCACGATGATCGAGGGAGCAAGCGCGAGGATGGTCAGGAGGAAGAGTATTTCAAGCGTCGCGACCACGTCGTCCGGATCCTCGGCCCGCTCCACTCCGGGGAGCTTGGGAACCACGCTCTGTGCGTGCGCGTCGTGGCTCGAAGTCGGGCACGCGCAAACGAACACGACGAGGAAGATCCCGGCCAGTATTGTTTTCGTTCTCAGCAACACAATGCACCCAAGAAACTCGACGCGTCGGGATCGACGCTGCGGCTGCGAAACCCGGTCTCTATTTCGATTTCCAGCCTTCGATGACGGTCCGGATTCTGGCGATCTCATCCTTCAGGTTTTGGACCTGCTCCACTTCCGGTCTGATGTCGGCTTCAGCCTCGCCAGTTCCTTTTCCTTCGACAGCCAGTTTCAATTCTTCATCGAACTCGCGCGCGACGGAGTCCTTCTTTCCGCCCGGACCGAGGGACCGGATGTAGGAGGCCTCATCCGGGTCGGTGACCTCGCCGAGGAAGGCGATGTTGTCCTTCGACAGTCCGATCCTCAGTATCTTCCGGCCCATCTGGACCAGGAACAATGCGGCGTTCGGCGCGATGTTACGGCGAGCGAGTATGGTGATGGCATCGCTTGGGAAGAAGAACCTGGAACCCGGCAGCAATCGGCGGACCACGAAGAAGCAGAGGAAGATCGCCGCGATCACAGCCACGGTCCACAGGGCCGTCCAGCCGACGCCGGCCAGGTCGTCGCGCGCTCCGGTCCCTTCTGCGCGGCTTGCGGGTATGTCGACGGTCAAGGGCGTGGCCTCTATGCCTTCGGGAGCGGCGGGTTTGGGATCGGTCGACTCCGTCTTGACAGGCCCGGCGGGCGGGGTCTCTTTGGGTGCGGCATCGT
>JAVHLO010000028.1:0-3195 GCA_031082105.1 Planctomycetota bacterium | reverse complement strand
CGTCCGAGGGGGTGGCCTGCAGAGCCGTCAGCTCGGACGACGACATGAGCACGCAGCCGAATAGCGCGAGCAGTGCGGCCGTGCGCAGGACATGCAGATGAACTACCCCTCTCAAAAGTACTCCACCTACAGGTTATTTGTTTTGTTTTGGCGGGACAATCTCAGTGATTCTGACGCAAAAATTGTCGTTCAAAATAAGGACTTCGCCTTTAGCGACGAGCTTGTCGTTTACGAAGACCTCGAGCGGATCACCGGCGAGCTTATCCAACTCGACGACGGCGCCCTTGCCCAGTTTGAGAACATCGCGTATGAACATCTTGGTCCGGCCGAGCTCGACCTTGAGATGGAGATTGACATCCATGATGAGTCCGAGCTTGTTTTCGCTTACCGGGGCCGATGGCCGGTCAAAGGCTTCGAGCTTGAGCGGCTTGGCGTCCGCGGGCGGTGGCGGCGCCTTTTTCTCTGTTGCGGCCAGTTCGGCGATTATGTCGTCGACTGCCTCATCGCCCTTCGGCGGTGCGGCCTTCGGCGCCGGGGCGCTGCCCAGGCCCAGTTCTTTCAGCAGACCGTCGATCTCCGCGTCGCTGGGGCCCTGTCCCGCCTGGGGCTGATCCGGTCTGCCGGGCCCGGCCGCGGGCTGGTTCTTCGCATCGTTTTCAGGCATGATGAATGCCCCTCAAGCTTTTACTGATCAAACCAGACCG
This sequence comes from Planctomycetota bacterium, assembly GCA_031082105.1. Lineage (GTDB taxonomy): Bacteria > Planctomycetota > MHYJ01 > JACQXL01 > JAVHLO01 > JAVHLO01. The sequence goes on along the minus strand of JAVHLO010000028.1, from coordinate 2,491 downwards.
ACTCGACGCGGTTACTGCCGATCTGCTGGTTGACGATCCCGTGGATCTTCTTGCGCAGTTCCTCACGCGCCTCCGTGGTATTGGCACGCACATATGTCATACCGGAGAGCAGAGACCAGACCTGATCTCTGATCTTCAGCTTGTTGACGTCCAGAAGCTGTTTGGTCTCATTCTTGTCCGCGTTGTTGGAGAGCTCCAGCGACACCGTTATCGAGAAGACACGGACGAGATGATTATTGGTGCTGTCCTCGGGCATCTCCCGGCTGAACGGGCCGAGCGCATAGTATTCCACCGGCTTGACGACGCTTGGCTCTTCAACGCCGGGTCGCTTCCAGATAGTCCCGAGGGCGAAGAAGATACCTGCGACCATGACTATGAGTACCGCGAACGTGCCCCAGATCGAGGCGGGCACCGAGAGTTTCGCCGGGGCAGGAGCGGCAACCTGCGCCTCTTGCTTTTCCTCCACCCCCGCCTTTCGCTCGGTAACCATAGACGATGTCCTAATCAGATATGAGTTTGTCGGTCACGATCACCTCAACGCGCCTGTTGTATTGTCTACGGTCCAGGTTCTCGCCCTTCTCGCGCGGATCTGTCATCCCGCCGGATGCCATCCGGAGTTTGCGATAGTCAAAGCCCTGCAGGAGCAGCCTGTCGGCCACCGCTTTGGCGCGGCTGTACCCCAGCGTCCAGTGGTCCGGCTTGCCCTCGGCATCGGGAACGGCATCCTCGTCGTTGGCCGACGTGTATCCGCGCACCTCGACCACGTTCCGGCTGCCGGTCGTCTGCCGGATGACCTCGGCGATGGTGCGGTCGACGTCTCCTGTGTCGCGCAGAACTGCTGATCCTTCCTCGAAGGCGATATCGCCGCCGAGCAGGAACTTCAATCCCCTCTCGTCCTTCATGGTCTCGACGACCGGCCCTTCGGTGATCGGTTTGAGCTTCGTTCCTCCCGGCTCCAGGAGGTCGAACGTGTCGACATCGACCGAGTTCATGATGTTCTGGATTGCATTGTCAGATTTCGGCGGACCGCCGGAGCCGCCGCCTATTGCCTCGCGAATTCCTTTGGCGGTAGCCTGAATTTTGACCTCATCCAGATTCGAAAACGAAAAGAGCATGACAAAGAAGATGAGCATCTGGGTGACGAGGTCGCTGTACGTGAGCAACCAGACGGGAGCCCCCTCCTCGACTTCTTCTTTCTTCTGCGGCCTGGCCACGTCAACCATTTCGAGGCTCCAGTGAAATCGAAACTACTTCAGCTTCGGTCTGAGATTTGGCGGCAGGAAGATTCTCAGCTTCTGCGAAACGATACGCGGGTTGTCGCCGGATTGGATCGACATCACGCCACGGATTATCATCTCCTTGATGAGCCCCTCTTCCTTCGACCGCGCTTCGAGCTTCTTTGCAAGCGGCATGCAGACGAGGTACGCGCCCACGGCGCCATAGAACGTCGTGATCAGGGCCAGCGCCATCGATGGGCCGATGGCCTTGGGATTGCTGAGCTGCGTCAGCATCATGACGAGGCCCATGACGGTGCCGATCATGCCAAACGCGGGAAGGTAGGTCGCAAGCGCGTCAAAGACCTTCTTTCCCTGTGAGTGTCTTTCATGCACGTATTCAAGTTCCGTGATCATCATCTGTTGGATCAACTCAGGGTCCGTGCCGTCCACGGCGAGCTGCAGCCCCTTGACGAGGAACTCATCCTCAATCGACTCGGCGAGCCCCTCCAACGCCAGAATGCCGTCACGACGGGCTATCTCCGCATACTTGATCATGTCCTCGATGAGCTTCTTTGTGTCGGTGGCCTTGTGCTGGAACGCCTTGGCGATGATACCGGGTACGCGCTTCAAGTCGGTCCAGGGGAATTGGAGAATCGTTGCACAGATTGCCCCACCGAAAGTCACGAACGCGGAAGACAGACTGGCAAAGTACCTCAACGCCATGAAGGTCGCCGTTTCTCCGCTGATGATGATACCGGTGGAGAGCAGCACTACCCCCATCACAAGTCCCGCAATTGTCGTAAAGTCAAGCATACTGAACTCTCAACTCCAGCCACCAAGGACCGCCGAGCCCAACACAGCAAGACCTCCCCGCGCACAGGCCGCTTCTAAGTGGGCATGCAGCGGAGACTCCGTCCGTACTCGATGATGCGCTGAATCACGATGTCCACCGCCTCTTTCACCACGATCTTCTCATGATTCACGAGCGTAATGACCGTGTCCGGCGTCTCCTCAATGAACTGGATCATCTCCGCATTGACGACGAATTCCTTGTTGTTGAGCCGCGTAACCTTGATCATAGACGATCACCTCACAGCGAAAAACCCGTCAACTTCGCCCGTAGTATAGAAATATGCCGCTACCCCGTCAAGCAATTTCCGCGGCCCGGGTCCCGCCCCTCTCCCGTCCCGACGTGGGACGGGAGAGGGATCCGGGATTCCGGAGTCTGCTATTCCACTAGACCATGCTGACCAGGTCTCTCAGCATTTCATTCG
>JAVHLO010000289.1 GCA_031082105.1 Planctomycetota bacterium | reverse complement strand
AGACGACGAGTTGTGAGAAAATCGCCTTGCCCTGGGCGCGAACGGACGGGTCATCGTAAGCGACCGCGATGAGTCCCTTTTCACCATCGACATTGACGATCGCGCCCGGAACGCAACCCTGCTCCCAGCTCGAGGTTGCCGCGACCCGACCTGTCGTGGCCCTGTAGCAGCACAAGGCACCCGTCGTCACAGAGGTCAGGAGCCCGTCCTCGTGGGGGACGATCCCCATCAATCGCGGTCTTTCGTAGGTCACGAGCCCCCACTCCTGTTGCGCTGTGTGGAGGTTCCATGCGACGAGCTTCTTGTCATGCTGGAAGAATGCGAGGTGCGGCGCGGGATTCTCCGCAGCCCGGCCCAGGACGGGCGCGAACCCCCAGAAACAGGTGTCGTCGACGGCACCCACCTGCCTGGCGGGCGTGGCCGCCAGTTGGCGCGGTTCGCCTGTCCGGACGTCGACCGCCTGGATTGCCGACGAGATGAGCTGCTGCTGCTGTCGACCGGCTCGCCGGCCGGCCCTCCCGCCGGCGGCATCCGAGCGCGGCTGGACGATGTGGAGGAGAAGGAGCGGGCTCATGGGATCTGCAAAGAACCTGACCGGTGGCGCCGCCATCGTCCCGGAGGTCGTCGCGGTCGGATCACGCTCCTGCGGGGCAAGCATCTTCGAGCACTGCCACAACAGGTCGCCGCAGGCAAGATCCAGGGCAATGATCCGCGCCGGGATCAGAAGCTCGCCGGTATGCCAGACGAGGTCCACATTCCGCTCCTGGTTTGACACCCCGATGACGACGACAGTACCCGTTGCCGAGGCGAGCTGTCCGGTCGTCCAGGTCGTGGTGAATCCCATGACTTTTCGCGCATCGCAGCGCCAGCAGACCTTGCCGGTGACGGTGTCAACGCAAAGGACCGCGTGGGGCAGCATCAAAGCGACCCTCGACGGCCCGACGTAGGCGGCGGCAAGGAGCACCTGCGCGGAGAGCACTTCTTCGGCGAGCACCCAGAGGCACCTGGCCTCCAGGAGACTCCAGTACTCCAGCCCGGCGCCGCGCGTCACGAAGACGCAGGCCATGTCCTGTGGCGCGGGAATCCCATCGGGCACGAGTATCTCGCCCTTGAGCGGCGGCCGAATCATCTTCTTCTGCTTCTTCATATCGAACGCAGTAACGAGCTCGCCGGGGAACGAGTTCGACGCCGCAGCCGGTTTCGCGGACGAGGCGTTCACCGCCTTTTCCAACTGTGCGCGCACGAGGTCCGAAAGGCTACAATCTTCGCTCTCCGCGCCGATCCGCGCGTCCGGGTACTTCGCATCGACGGCCCGGAGCAGGTCTTTCAACCGAACGGAGTCGCCCGCGCCGGCGAGGCTTTGCGCGAGTGCGGCAACGGCGGCGGGCGCAGTCTCTTTGTCCGGGCAGGTTCTCCACCATGTGGCGGCCGTGGCCGCGGCGTCGCCGTGATCACCACGAGCGGTCGCCTCTTTCCACCGCCGCTCGAATCGCGCGCGGGCCGCGTCGGTTCGCGAAAAAATGGAACAGAACTGGAGCATGCCCATTCCGCCGTCGTATTCGGCCGCTTTCGCCTCCACGTAGCGCGCGATTTCTTCACCGCCGCCGGAGATCGCTGCCTTGATCATGTTCGCCGCAAACGTCCAGGAAGGGACGACCAGATCGTCGTCGTCCGCCGGAGTCTCTACCCGCATCGTCGGGTCGATTGCGATCAACTGAAGGGCGCGGTCGCAGGCCTCCTGCCAGGATTGCGACTTGATCAATGGTGTGAGCATGCGGACCAGGAGCTGTGTCGTGCAGGCCGTCTTTCCGCCCGAATCGACGCCCTGGCGGTAGGCCTTGAGTGCTTCGTCGCGCATGCCCTTCGCTTCGCATTCCTTTCCCCATGCCAGGCAGACTCCAGCCAGCCTTTCCAGTGCGGCCCGCCGTTTCTCCTCTTGACCGGACACGCCCGCCAGCGTGCCGAGGAACGCGGTGAGATCGCGAAGCGCCTCCTCATAGTAGCCGTTCAACGCGAGCACGTTGGCCCTGTCCGCATACGCCTCCGAATCGGGGGGCGTGCGGCCCAGCCGCTCCTCATACCTGGCCTGGAGGTGCGGCCAGTCCACATAACAGCGCAGGCTCGTGGAGTCAGCGGCCAGGATTGCGCCCGCGCCCGCGGTGAGATTGCCCGCGCTCCGGCCGCCGATCTCCCACTTCGTCTCGCAGACCAGCTTGCCGTTCCCGCAGTTCAAGACGAGCATCCCCCGCGGGTGCGAGGCCACGAAGAGCCCGGCGGTGGTTGCAAAGCCGCGGCCCGTCGAGGCATACTCCTCCGCCGACTCCCACGCGAACCCTCCGGTGGCGAGATCGTAGGCGTGGATGCCGTTGCCCGTGATGATCGCCCTGCCGGCCACGCAAGCCTCCAACTCCCCGCCGTTCGGCACGGACTGCATGATGACACGGCGTCCCGAGGAAAGGTCGACACCGGTCAGCGCGCAGAGTGAGGAGCAGAAATAGTAGCACACGCCGTCGACGACTATCGGAAAGTTCATCACGTTTGCGGCGGCCAGGGAAGGTTGTTGTGGTCCGGGCAGAGGCGGTTTCGCGGCGACCTCCGTGAGGTCCCAGAGCCACAGTATCTCGCCGGACACGGCATCGATCGCCGCAAGCGCGCCGAGTTCCGATCCAAGCAGGATCGTACCGGTCGCCTCGGCCAGGGCCGAATCCCTCCCGACGCCGGGAAGGAAGGTTCGCCGCCCCCACCCGTCAATGCCGGACGTTCTTGCGCAGACGAACCGCTTCCAGAGCGGCTTGCCGTCCCGCGCCGACAGGCAGACAACGAAGACCTGGTGCTCCTGGCCGACCATCCCGGTTGCGACGGCGAACACCCGGTTCGACGCGGTCAACGGCGGGCCGATGAACATCAACCGCTCGCCGTCCTCCGATGCGCCCTCGCGGTCGCCGGCCTCCCAGACGAGCCTTCCGGTGGCGAGATCGCAGGCGACGACGGACGACCTGCCCGACCCGGGATTGCAGAGCGTCGCAAAGACGCGTTGTCCCGACACGCAACTGCCCGTGCGGATCAGGCTGTTTTCGAGGAGGCCCTCGCCGCCGCCGGCCGCCTTCGCGGACCCGCCTGCGATGGGCGGGTAGGTCCACAGCCTGGAACCAGTGGCGATCTCCACGGCGTGGAGCGTCGCGCCTAGCGCGATGTACGCGTTGCCGCGCGCGATCGATGGCAGCACGGGCCAGGCGCGCGCGCTCGATTGCGGTGACGTCAAGAGACCGTCGGGAGTTATCCAGACCTCCTGCTGCTGAGCAGTCTGCTGCGTTGGCGCGGGTCGGGCGAAGTCCACGCGCCACGTGAGCAGCGGCCTCGTGGCGACAATGTCAACGGCCGCCGCGCGAGTGTTGTCGCCGCCCGGCGCGGGCCAATCGTCCTTGCCCGGGCCGGAGTCCGCTCCAGCGGTCCCGGCCTTCACAAGAACGAGGTCCGCGTAGAACCCATCCAGCCGTTTGTCCGCGCCGCACACGCGGATCTGCGCCCCGGCGAATTGGTCTGCAAGGCGGTCCTCCGCCGCGCCGCGTTCGGCCTCGATGCCAGTCCGCTCCCACGGGCCGGGCCGCGGCCGACCGACGGCGACCGTCTCGCACGCGGCCTTCAAGGCGACGAGGTCGCCGAGTTCCGGCAGAAAATTCGAAACGCCCGCTAGAATCCAGCTCCGCCAATGCGCCAGGGTGGCCTCCGCCAGACTTGCGGCGTGTGAGACTTCGCCGGACTCGAGGTCCATCTTCACAAGCAGCAGCACGCCTTCAAGACCCGCCGGGACGTACGACAGCTCGAGCGCAAGCCGTTCGAGCAACGGCCTGTCACGCCGCCCAACCGCACGATCGAGGAGCGACCTGGCCAGAGACTCCCGTCGCTTGAGCAAGATGCCAAGTGTGGATTTCGGCGAGCCCGCGAGCTTCTCGAGCGCGATGTCGGCAAGAGAACGGTAATGTCCCTCGCCGACGTAGCACAGCTCCTCCTTTGCCGATGTCGCCGTCTCCAGACACAGGTCGGTATACTCCGTCCATCGCTCTTCGCGCCTGAGTCTCTCGACCCGCTGCAGGAACGAAGATGACGTGCCCGTTTCGATGTACAAGTCGGAGGATGGGCCGGTCTCGGTCTGCTGCGCGCGGTATGAGTCGCCCGCGGCAGCCGCAACGACCAGGCAGACGGCGACGAAGAGGAGAAGACTGCGCGCGCGTGGATGGGAGCCTCTCCGAGGGCGGAGGGCCGGGGCATGTTTGGAAATCCCGACGGCCAAGAGCCGACTCCCCACAAGAAGCGAAAAGCGAAAAGCGAGTAACGAGGTCCAAAGAACGGATGCGCCAAGCGAACGACGCGAGCCGTTCGCCCGTCGCATTTCGCCCTTCGTCTCTCGTTATTCGCTTATCGCTTTTCGCCCGCTGTCTACTTGAACATGCGCAGCTTGTTGAGCAGGTTGACGATCTCCTTATGTCCCTCGGGCGTCTGGCTTACGACAAGCAGGCCGTTCGAGATGTGCACCGAGACCTGCGCGTTCTCTTCCCACGATCCGATGCAGGTATGAGTCTTGATCATCGTCACGACGAACTCCGGGTCCTCGATGCTGCTCGACTGCTCTTCCTGGTCGAAGGCCGTGCCGATATTGTTGCCCGACTCGGCGGGCGGGACCAGCTCCAGGTTGGGACCGGGGAAATCCCTCACCCTGAACAGCAGGTCGCGCACGTCGTAGATGCGCATCACCACGTTCTGTTCGGCGACCTTCTTCGGCACCACGATCAGGACGCCTTCCCTGTAGATGAGCGACAGCTTTCGCATGGAAAGGATGAGCTTCAGCGCGGATTTGAGCGGCAGGTCGTCGACCTTGAACGTGATGCGCAGGTCTTGCTCGGAAACCTCATCATACACGCGCTTGTCGATGAGGAAGTTCATCCGCGTCATCTCGCGAAGGAAATCGATGACGTCCTGCAGTGTCGC
>JAVHLO010000288.1 GCA_031082105.1 Planctomycetota bacterium | reverse complement strand
TACCTTACTCGACGCCCGCTATTCGTTGCTCGCTATTTTTTTTGTCCCGTCGGGCAATGAGCCATGAAGTTGAAGGCCATCTTCTTCGACATAGACGATACGTTGTACTCCACCTCTGAGTTCGCGGCCAGGGCGCGCCGCAACAGCATCGATGCGATGATCCGGGCCGGGCTTCGCGTCCCGCGCTATGTCCTGTTGCGCGAGCTTACGGAAGTCGTGGCGGAGTTCTCGAGCAATTTCGAGCACCACTTCGACAAACTCATCCTGCGTCTACCGCCCGTATCGTATGATGGAGTCAATCCCGCCGTCATGATCGCCGCCGCTGTCGTGGCGTACCACGAGACCAAGTTTCGACAGCTCGCGCCATACGATGACGTTCCACCGCTGCTGGCCTCGTTGTCCCGCACAAACCTCGTCAGAGGGATCATAACGGCTGGATTGCAGGTGAAGCAGGCCGAGAAGCTGCTCAGGCTTGGAGTCTACCAGTACCTCACATCCAATGCGATCTTCATATCCGACCAGATTGGCATCAGCAAGCCCAACGTGAAGCTATACCTCAAGGCGTGCGAGACGCTCGGTCTTCAACCGGAGGAGTGCATGCACGTGGGCGATAGCCCACTGAGCGACATTGACCCGGCCAACGAGATCGGCATGATCACCGTTCGCAGCAGAAGAAGCGACAAATACGCAGGTACCGAAGGAAGAACACGCCCCAGGCACGAGATCCGGAGCTTCAGAGAACTGCGCAAGCTGCTGCGATCCTCCTACAACGTTCCCGTGTAGGCAGGCATTTCAGTTGAGACAGTTTCCGCGTCGGAGGGGCCACTGGAGAAAACGTATCAGATGATACTCCGGTGTGACTATGGTTTCTGCTCGCCGGCCTTCGCCTTCTTGATCGTCTCGTCCATCAGTTTCTTCAAGACGCCCGCCACCTTCCCTACGCCGTCGGACAGGTCATGTTCGGCCAGGTCCGCAACCGTCACAACGTCCTTTCGCTCGAGCGCGGCACGCAGATCGACCACGTCTTTTCGAAGAGCGGACAAGATGTTTGAGACACTCGTCCCATCCAACTTCATCTGGTCGTAGTCGAAACGGACCAGGTGTCCAACGTCCTGGATGCTGCTCATCATGAGCTGCATCGCCTCCACGCAGTCGCTCAGAGTCTTGTGGCCCGCGGTGAGACTCCCCTGGTGGATCTTCTCCGCAACGGTCTTGAACCCCTTGGACAGGTTGGGGCACTGGTCGAGCACCTGGCTCAATGTGGTGACGGCCAGCTCCAGCACGGAGATCGTCGTGACATTCATCGTCTTATGCTTGCTGACGGCCTCTCGCCTGCCCTCTTCGATCGCCTTCTCGTCCAACACTCGCCCGTCGACTTCGAGTTTCATGATGGCGCGTTCGTTCCGCCCAAGCCATGACCTAAGCTGATCCACGATGACGCCGAGCGTCGCTCCCTGTTCCGGCGATGCGAGATCCTTGAGACCGTCAATGATGATTTCCATTGCCGCGCGCTCCGCCAAGACGACAAAACACTCTCCGATCCGGGCCGCTCGACGGACAACATTATAGCATATCTCCAGCCGTCTTTGTCAAGAAAACGCGTGCGAAAACCGGATGCCCGTTTTGCTTGACAGTCGAGCCACAAAGGGTATATATTAGGGCTGTTTATGTTGCGAACGGTATTGGGGCTGCCGTCACCTCCCGTGTCAGCCTGGTTTGCGGAAGGCCGATGATTCTCATACCCGTCGTCTGCTGGTTTCGGCGCATCGCGTCCGCGGCTGTTTCCGTCGCGGTGATCGCCCTCATCGCGCAGGCCTGCACGCCGCCCGAGAAGCCCTCGGAAAGAAACGACCGCCTGATTGACCAGCCTGAGAATCTGCCGCGGGATGACTCTCCCACCCCGGACCCTGAGCCCTTCGCGCGGGGCGAGATGTTCACCGAACTGCGCCAGCACACAACGACCGCCATCGGTGAAGACACGGACCCCGAGATTGCCCCCGACGGCGCGACGCTCGTCTTTGCGTCCACACAACACACGCCCAGGTTCAACCTGTACTCGAAGACGATCGACGGCCGCGTGCTGAGGCAACTAACGGACGATCCCGGTGATGAGCGGTTCCCCAGGTTCTCGCCGGATGGCAAGCTGCTGGCCTACGCGGCAACGAAGAACGGAAACTGGGACATCTTCGTGGGCAGCTCGGACCAGCCGGGCAGCACGGCCGAGTGCCTGACGCTCGACAGCAAGGACAGCGAGATTTGTCCCACGTGGTCGCCCGACGGCACGCGGATCGCGTTCTGCTCGTATTCGTCGAGAAGCAGGCAGTGGGAACTCTGGATCTACGACAGGAGGCGAAGAAGGCGCGAGCACCTGGGTGCTGGATTCCTGCCGGCATGGCACCCGAAGAAGGAGTTGGTCGCGTTTCAGAAGGCCAGGTATCGCGATCCCGACTGGTACGCGATCTGGACTGTTGACTTGACTGGGAATCGGACGTGCGAGCTCGTTGCGCACGCCGACTGGGCTGCAGTACAGAGCAGTTGGTCGAGATGCGGGAACTTCCTGGCGTTTGCCACGGTCGGAAAGGACAGGGGCGCGGCAGACCCCTCCGGGGAATTCAAGCCGGACAACATCTGGATAGTCTCGCAAGAAGGGACCACGCCCGCGCAGATAACGAGCGAGTCTGCCATTGAGGCCTGGCCTTGCTGGGGACCGGACGGAAGGCTCTTCTTCGTCTCCGAGAGGAGCGGCTACAAGAACATCTGGAGCATCAAACCGATCCTGCCGGAGATGGTCGACATGCCCGAGGAACAATAGCCTGCCTGGCTCGGATTATTCGCGTATCTGGGGAACGGTGCGACAGCCTGTCATTCCGAACTCGGTTCGGAATCTCCTCTGCAACGCGTGCGGTCCTTCGCTGAAGGAAATACCGAAGCAAGTTCGGCATGACAGCGACTTGAATTTCATGAACAAGTCGGGGCAGCGGGCGTTCCTCGACCCCCAAGAGGCTCAGAGGAAACCTCCGGAGAAATCCCAGATTCCAACGACCAAATCCCAACACAATCCCACATCCTCTACCTCACATGCTCTTTGAACCACTCCACGCTCTGCTTGACAATCTCGGGATGAGGCATGACGTGCCCCGTCTTGTACCAGATGATCTTCTTCGGCTCGCGGGCCAGTTCGAATATCGCCTTCGCCGAGTCCGCGGGGACGATCAGGTCCACGCGGCAGTGCATCATCAGCAGGGCTGTGGGCGAAATCGACCGCGCGTAGTGGATCGGGTCGATCGGGTCCCAGGCCTTCGACAGCTCTTCCGGCACCGGCAGCCCGCGGAGAAAGGCATCGAGACTCCCGCCGCCGCCAACGGAAACCATCGCGTCCAGCCGGTCGTCGACGCCGGCAAAGATCAGCCCGAGTATCCCGCCGAGGCTTGCGCCGATGTAGCCTAGCCGCCGCGAATCGATCTCCGGCTGCTCCTCGAGGAAGTCTATCGTCCTCCGCAGGTCGACGACGGTCTGGACCATGGCGTCCCTCGTCTGGTTGAAGAAGAGGCTCAGCGTGGACTTGCCTTTCTCCTTGCGGTCGCCGTGGAAATCCGCGTCGATGGCGATCGATGCGTACCCGTGCGCCGCCAGACCCTCCATCACCGACAACAGTTCTCGCTTGTTGCTCGTGTTGCCGTGCATGCAGATGACACATGGCGCCTTGCCCTCGAGGTTCTTCGGCAGCAGAAACAGGCCCGGGACGATCTCGTCGTGCGTGCTCTCGAACTTCACATCGAAGAGCGTGTAGGCATCCGTCTCCTTCGAGAGCGTGCGCTTCGCGTTGAGCGGTAATGTGCGGTCGTAGGAGTACAGCTCCGCGAGCCCGATCCTGCCGGGCGGTTGTTTCAAGGCGTGGCCCGGCGGCGTGGGCGGGTTCTTCGCGAACAGCTCATTGACCTTGCGCCAGCCGATGACGGTGATGGAATTTGCCTTGATCTTTTCGAGCGTGGCCGGTTCGGAGAGTAGCGCGGCATCGAGCGCGCGCTCCGCGGCCGATCTCGTTATCGCCTGCAGCTCCGGCCCGTCGCTGGCAGGGTGGATGATGAGCTGAGTGACGCCGGGCTGCAGCTTGTCAAGGAATGCGTGTAGCGATTGACGCCGTTCTTCGGCGGTCTTGCCGGGCAGCCCCGGGTTCAATTCCGTGAGGAGCGGATACCCGGCGGAGTCGATCTCCCTCAGATAGGCGGCCACGTCCTCGACTCCGCGCACCGGTCTGGCTGCGAGGAGGGCCGGCGTAGGGGAGGGGACCATCGGGACGATCCCGCGTTCGGCCGCCACGCGCAGGTAGACCTCGAAGAATTCCTTCGTGGCGAAGACCGTGCCCATGTGGCTGTCGAGATGGGTGGGCTTGATCCCGGCCGCGAGCGCGGCATCGATCTGCGCGTTCATCTCGCGCTCGAGCTCGACAGGCTTTGCGTGAGCAACGACGTCCTTGACCGAGCTCCAGAAGAAGCCTGAAGGGTCGAGCAGCCCGGGCACTTCCGATTTCGGCGCGACGGGGCCCCAGCGGTACTTCTTCCACTCGGAGGTGAACGTCAGGTGGAGCCCGACATCGGCCTCGGGGTGTTCTCTGGCGAACGCGGCGAATTCTGTGAACCACGGACACGGGACCATGACGCTGGCGGAAGAGAACGCGCCGGACTGCAGACCCGCGATGGTCGCCTCGTTCGCGGCGTGGCACATGCCCGCGTCGTCGGCGTGGATGATGAGGACGCGCGCGTCTTTCGGGAATCCCAGCCGCTCGGGCAGAGCCATACCCGGTTCGCCCTCAGAGAATGCGATTCCGGTGGGCGCCACAGTCAGGACTGCGGCAAGCACCGCGCCAATAGCGGGTAGAAATCTGGAGCTGATCAACTGTACCTCCTCCACAGACAAGTGCGAAATACATCTTGCACTGGAGTTTGGCAGCGCAGGTCGATTCGTGTTGCTGCGATCATACTCCCCGGAGGTGCA
>JAVHLO010000287.1:4194-4996 GCA_031082105.1 Planctomycetota bacterium | reverse complement strand
CTGTCACCGTGCCTTACGAACCCCTGTGCCTTCATGTGCTCTTCTTCGCTGACCCAGCTGCCGTCGACCTTGATCCGTCCGAGCGCCCTGTGCGCGCCGGCATGATCCGGATCGATTTCGAGCGTCTTCGCAATGAGCTCCGAAGCCTGCTGCGCAAGCCCCTTCTGTCTGCACCAGTTTGAGAGCGCGAAGCGGGCCTCCGCATCGCCGGGCTTCAATTCCGCCGCGCGCTTTTTGTACTGTTCGAGCGCGGTGGGCGCCTTCTCTATGCGCGCGATCTCGCTGCGCTCGATCCATACTGCGCCGAGCCTGACCCGCAGCCGGATCGCAGTCGACGATTCCTCGTCGATGATCCCGGCGCGTTGCGTGCCGTCCTTCATGTAGACGACGTCCTGCGGATCGTCGGGGAACGCACGCGGCGCAACCACGGCGCCGAGGGCGACGATCAGGAGGGCTGTCGCAAAGGGATGGGCCAGGCGTCTCATACTGTAATGATTCTATCTCCGCGCGTTTTCGAATTCAAGATTTTTCTTGCTTTTGGATTTGCTTTTTGCTATGAGTAGAGGCGCTCAAGTCGGCGGTGGCGACTGAAGTCGATACTACGAACCGTAGGCTGCTTGCAGTGTTCGCGAATCAAGGAAAAGCATCGACAGCCTGTTTGAGTTTTTCGATTGCGGCCCGCGGACTCGGCGGGCCGACTTGTGAGGGTCAGGCGTCATGTCAAACGGCAGCGGTTCAACACCGGTCTTCACGCTGCGATACAAGCTCATCGCGGCGGTCGTTCCGCTTTTCGTGTTCATCG
>JAVHLO010000287.1:0-4184 GCA_031082105.1 Planctomycetota bacterium | reverse complement strand
GGGGCCGCGCTCGTCTGGGTCCGCACCAAGATGTCGCCCGAGACGCAGGCCGCCACTTACTGGCCCGGGGTAATATTGTTCGTCTTCCTCGAGTTCGTCTTCATGCTGCTGGTGCTCGAGTTCTATCCGTTCCTGGGCGGCGACATGTGGTTCGAAGAGTCGCTGATCAACAAGTTGAAAGCCCTCGGAAAACTGAAATTCGATCCTGCGGCGCCGGGCGTCAGCCTTATCGGGATCACGCACCCGCGGAGCGTCAGGTGGTGGAAGCTCGATCACGACGACGACGTCGGTTTTCTCAGAATGACCGAGAACGAATTCCAGTACGTCGGCGAGGCGGAGGATCTTACAATCCAGTTGAGCGTCGTGACGGGCATTTCAGAGATGCCCTATCCGTTCTTTTCAGTCATGGGACTCAAGTGGGTGATAGTCGACTACAAGGAAGGCGTGGAAGCGAAACGGGTCTTCATATGCGCGCGTGACAAGGTGAGCATCAGGAAGGCCGTCCACGAGACGCGCGACATCGCTGTCAGGCTGATGGCGCTCTGTGAGGTCGCGAGAAAGACGGCGCAGGCGATTCCGGCCCCGGCGCCCGCCCCCCTGAGTCCACCGGCCGTGCCGCCACAACCCGCAGCCAACCCGCCGGCCTAGGCTGGCCCAAGGATATTCTCAATCAGGCGGTAGAGAGCCTGTTTCATGACGCGAATGTGACCGCCGGACGCAAAACGAAAAGCGAAAAACGAGAACCGCGTGGCGCGAGCCTCTCGCTTTTCGCTTCTCGCTTTTCGCTTCTTCATCGCCTGTAGAGCGGCTCGATCTTCAGTTTCTTCTCATATTCGCTCGTCTTCGGGTCGATCAACTCGTTGCGCTCCACCACACGAAAGACCCGATCAACGACCCACACATCGTCCTCTCGAGCAAGCCAGAACGTGAGCGGGAACTGGCCGTTGACGAGCACGGTCACGCTGGCCTCGGCGCCGATGCGGTCGATACGCGTCAGTTCCTGGACACAGCCGGGGGTAAAGTAGTTTTCCAGCACGCCGAGCTGACCGCGCTCCGCCTCGATCCGCGCGCGTCGCTGTCCGACCTCGTCGAAGAAAGCAAGCGTGGCCGCGCGCACCTTCCGGTCGTCGGAGGCATACGCCATGTGCTTCCAGACGGCCGTGTAAACGAAGAGGGCCGTGAGCGCGATGAGCATCACCCGCTTGTCCCATGCCGGGCCGGCCATCGCCTCCCACAACAGGATCACGCCCGCACAGAGGATGAAGAAACAGAGGCCGACCGTCGCCATCGAGGCCTGCATCCCGAAGAAAGGCTCAGACGAACCGATGCTGCCGGCCCAGATGCGCCACACGACATCGCACGCAGCGAGCATCGAGATCATCGCGACGAGCATGAGCAGGTAGTCGTATCCCTGCCACTTCACGCCCTCGAGTCCGGCCTCGGGCCGCGGCTCTGCAGCCTCGACAGGAGAAGCCACAACCGCCGGCGCGGGCGCCCCCGCCGAAACCGGGTCCGGCCCGGCCGCCACAGCCCCGGTCTCGAACTCGTCGGGATGGCCCGCAAGCCGGTCAATCTGCAGAAACCACCTTGCGTATGACTCGAACTGCTTCACACTATCGAAGATCGCAGTCGAGGAGACCGTCCCCGTCTTGAGCACTTCGTTGCAGGAATCCGACAGCTTCGCAGACCGTGCTCGCGACCGGAACTCCTCCACGAGCCGGCGGAAATTCTCCATCGTCGAGCCCATGATGGCGTTGCCGAGCCCGGAGAAGGTGAACTCCGAGCTTACCGCACGCAGCCGGATCTCCTTCGGACCCTCGGTGTCGCCGCGATCGATCCACACGTCCATGTAGCCGACGAGCCCGAGCTTTGAGCCCTTCTCGACAAGACGCACGGCCACCGCATCGTGCTTCTCGGCAAGGCCGGTCCGTTCCTCGATCACCTCATGCGTCACCTGGTCCTTCCGCTTGGTGACGAGCGCCGCCAGTCCTTTCCGGAGCGCCTCCTTCGCCTCCGTATCGTCGATGGCGTGTATGACCGGCAGGTTGGGAAGCAGTACCGCCTCGGTCGCCTCCCTGAACTCCTGCGTCTTCAGCAGTCCCGCCACAATTACGGTGACGCTCCTCCAGGGCACGGTCTCGAACTGCGACTCGGAGCTGCTCCTGAACTTGAGCGCTTCGTCCGTCCATTCCGCGGTGACGATCCGCCGCGCAACCGGCAGCGGTTTCATGAGCGTTTCCGCGACGCAGTAGCAGTCCACACCCATGCCCCGGAGGTCCTGCACGGCGACGAGGGCGGGTCCGGCAGGTACGCTCGCGAGGAGCAGTCCCCGCGCACGCAAGGCCGCGCGTTTGCCGTCCGTCATGGCGTAGCCCATTCGGCGCGTGAGCACGGCCCCGACCATCTCCGGGTCCGGCGCCACGTCACGCTGAAGCAGGATGCTCGCCATGTCGGGCTGTTGTGATTTCCCGGTCATCTTTCAGTCGACGTCCTTAAAACAAGGCTGCCGTTCATCTAGCGCGCAACAACGCGAACGGTCACCGAAACCAAGGAACCAAAGAACGAAAGAACAAGGCATCGTTCTTCCGTCCTTCCGTCCTTCCGTCCTTTCGTTCCTCCGTCCTTCCGTTCTTCCCTGACGATTATGCATTTTTCGCGCCCGCAAATCAAGCAAAGGCTTGAATTCCCGACGGCCTTTTGGTAGTATTACGCGGCCTTGCCGGGGGGCGTTGGGGATTGGCGCAAGTCTAAAGGAGGATTACAGCGGTGTGGGAATACAGCGACAAACTCAAGGAACACTTCTTCAACCCGCGCAACGTCGGTGAGATCGAGAAGCCTGACGCGGTCGGCGAGGTGGGCAACATGACGTGCGGCGACGCGTTGAGGCTCACGCTGAAGATCGACCGGCCGTCGGAACGGATACTCGACGCGCGGTTCAAGACGTTCGGGTGCGGCAGCGCCATCGCGTCCTCGTCCGCGCTGACGGAGATGATAAAAGGAAAGACGCTCGCCGAGGCGGCAAAGATCACCAACGACGACATCGCGAACTACCTTGGCGGATTGCCCAAAGAAAAGATGCACTGTTCCGTGATGGGCCGGGAGGCGCTGGACGCCGCCATCGCGGGCTTCCGCGGGCTCCCCTACCGGAAACCCGAAGATGAAGGCACGCTCATCTGCAAGTGTTTCGGCGTTACGGAAGAGAAGATCCGCCGCGTTGCGATCGAGAACAATCTCACCACGCCCGAAGAAGTGACGAACTACACGAAGGCCGGCGGCGGGTGCGGTTCGTGCGTCCCGGAGATCGAACGGATCCTCGCCGACGTCTGGAAAGGCCGCAAGCCGGCCGCGCCCGTCAAGGCCGCGGTCGTGCCCGCGAAGAAGAAGCTCACGAACATCCAGAAAATGCAGCTCATCCAGGAAACGATCGACCACGAGATCAGGCCGCTGCTCAAGGCCGACGGCGGCGACATCGAGCTCGTGGACGTCGAGGGCAACAACGTGCTTGTCACGCTGCGCGGGGCCTGCTCCGGATGCCGCGCCGCGGAGTTCACCCTTGCGTCGCTGGTGGAAGGAAAACTGAAGGAGTTCGTCGCGGATGATCTCAAGGTCGTCGAGATCAAGGGCTGAGCGGGCATGAATGAGTCCTTGTCATGCCGGGCCTGTTGTCCGCCCCGGGTGCGCCCGGGTCAACGCCTGTTGGAGACCTCGTGATGCTCTTTTTTCGCGCAGTCAAGGGCTTCGAACGAATTGTCGTCATGTTGCTCATTGTCTTGATGGCTATAGTCGTTCTGGGGGCATCCGTCAGCATCGGCGTGAAGGTTCTCGAGGAGCTGACCCACCCACCCGTGATGAGAATCGACCCCGCCAACCTGATGGAGCTCTTCGGGATGTTTCTGATCGTTTTCATCGGGATCGAGCTGCTCGACTCGATAAGAACCTACATCATCGAGAAGACGATCCACGTGGAGATGGTGCTCCTCGTCAGCATAATGGCCATCGCGCGAAAGGTCATCGTGCTCGATTTCAAGCATACGAGCGACCTTACCCTTCTCGGCATTGCCGCCATCTGCATCTCGCTGACTGCAGGCTATTTCCTCGTGCGCAAGAGCCACTCCGAATCGGAGGCGCCGAACACGTCGAGGTTCTACAAGAAGCCGGGGTTGTAGCAAAGGGGAATTTGGCCG
>JAVHLO010000286.1 GCA_031082105.1 Planctomycetota bacterium | reverse complement strand
TGAAGGAGATGCCGAACCAAGTTCGGCATGACAGCGAATCGAATTCCATGAATAATGCGGTCTAGTTGATCACTCCCAACGCCCGCGACGAGCCGCCCCGACCGGCGGGTCGGGGGCCGGCTCCATCGTGTTGTTATGCGCCGACTATTTCATTGAGTCCTTCAATGACAAGTCCCAGTTCTTCTGGAGATGCTCGTCCGATCTTGTGTCCCAAGCGTTGGACGGAGAGTGTTCGGATTTGACTGATCTTGACCCACGATCTCTTGGGGAGTCTGGCGTGTGACAATTCAAGTGTAAGAGGGAATCCCGCTTTTGGGGGCTGGCTCGTCAACGCAACGGCTATCACAGTACCGGAACGTTCGTTGAACACATCCTGACTAATCACCAGTACTGGGCGCTGGCCGGCTTGCTCCTGACCGCGTACCGGACTAAGATCGGCCCATACGATGTCGCCTCTTAGTATTCGGGCCATTCTGCCACCTCGGCGGACATACCTTCTTCCGCCATAGCTTGCTCGAATGCCGGGTCCAACTTCGCGCATTCTCGCGCCAATCGGCCACGTTCAAGCCGGGCTATCTTCTCACTCACCGCTTCTTGAATGGCACGGCTGCGGTTCTCGAATAATCGGCTTCTTACCAAGCTGTCCAAACGCCTGAGTAAGTCCTCGTTCATCGTGATTGCGACTTTCGCTGTGCTCATTGTCTTCACCTCCGGTATTACATCCTATCATACCAACATCCTGGTGTCAAGTTTCTTTGCCTCGATATTTCGTGCTTGGCGCATAACGCCCGCGATGAGCCGCCACGCGGGGGCGCGGTCGGCTCCATCGCGTTGTTGGACGGTCAAAAGCATCAACTCTGTCCAGTCTGAACAGCGTAGGCCTCGATAGCAGTGAACTTCTCGTCCCTCTCCGTCCAGTCGAAGCTCAGGTAGTACCGTAGATAGTCCAAGGCGCGCTCGTTGCTCTCAAAAAGTCCGTTGCGATTGAGTTGGTCAAAGTGCTCCTTGAACAGGAGACCTTCCGGGTCGGTGCCATGCCACCTTGGAAAGAATAGAGCATCGCAAATGCAGCTGAAGTGGTCGCAGACGAAATACGCAGCATCAGAACCAAGGAATTCCGCCCCTTCGGGTGGATGAGTCGGGTCCTGATACTCTTTGCCGAAGATGACTTCGTACTTCCGTTGATCGCTACCGAGAGCATCCCAGACTCGGCGCATGTCACCCACCGTAGTGATCCATCCATCCTCTCGTCCGGTTGTCGTTTCGATTTCGTCGAACAGATTCGTTGCGGGAGTCGCTGTGCAAGGCGTTCCTACCTCCGTAAAGAGCTTTGCGTGCTCAGACGTCAGGGCACGGAGTGGCTCTCGGTCGATCCCTCGATATCGGGGCAAGCCCTGGGCAACAAGCGGACGGCTCTTGTGGGGGATGCCATAGATCGGCTCTGCCGTGGCGGGATTGTCATTGTATGTGCCGCTTCGCACGGCCGCGTCGTACAACACGTCGAATTGTTTGACTATCAGATACCCTGACGCCATTGTCTCACCGTCCAACGATAATTGGATTGACCCGCATAGCATCCCAAACATGGCCACAAGTGCGGCATAAGACGCCTGTGAAAAAGACATCGCTTCAGTCATAACCAGTGAAGTACACAGTCGTTACGTCGAAACGCCGCCTTTATCCCGGCATCTTATGCGGATCAGCATAGCAACCTCCCCGGTTGTCTCGCAACGCATCTGCGGGGCTTCGAACCCGAGCGGGCCCTGGGTTGTCTACTTGATCAGCTTTTCCACGCCGGCCGGCAGTTCGGGGGTGGCGGCGATGACCTTCTTGAGGATTGCGTCGGACTTGATCCCCTCCGCGTCTGCCTCGAAGTTCAGCACCAGCCTGTGTCTCAGCGCCGGGGCGGCCACTTCGCGGATGTCTTCGAAGCTGACGTTGTACCGCCCCTTCAGCAGGGCGAGTATCTTGCCAGCCAGGACGAGCGCCTGCGCGCCGCGCGGACTCGAGCCGTACCGCACGTAGCGCCTCACCGCGTCGGGGCTGTCCGCGTTCGACGGATGTGTGAGCAGCGTTATCTTCGCCGCGTAGTGGACGATGTGGCTTGCGATCGGCACTTCGCGCGACAGCCGGCGCATCGCGAGTATCTCTTCGGCCGAGAGGACCGTGGACGCCTGGCCCTCCACGCCGCCGGTCGTTGTCTCGACGACCCGCACCAGGTCCGCCATGCTCGGCGTGCCGACGTCGACCTTGAATAAGAACCTGTCCAGTTGCGCCTCGGGCAGCGGGTACGTGCCCTCCATCTCGATCGGGTTCTGGGTCGCAAGCACGAAGAACGGCTCTTCGAGCGGATACCGCACTCCGGCGACGGTCACCGCGTGTTCCTGCATCGCTTCGAGCAGCGCGGATTGCGTCTTGGGCGTGGCGCGGTTCACCTCGTCGGCAAGGACGATATTGCCGAATACCGGCCCGGGCTGGAATTTGAACGTGCGACCGCCCGTGGGGTCTTCCACGACGATGTTCGTGCCGATGATGTCCGCGGGCATCAGGTCGGGCGTGAACTGGATGCGGCTGAAGCGTACACCGAGGCACCTGCTCAGCGTCCTCACCATCAACGTCTTGCCGATCCCGGGTACGCCTTCGAGCAACGCGTGGCCGCCCGCCAGCAGGCAGATGCTGATGTTCCGGATCACCTCGTCCTGGCCCACGATCACCTTCGCGATCTCCTTGCGGAGTCGGTCGATGCCGTCGCGGAATCGTTTGACTTCTGTTTCAGCGTTCATCGGTACGGTCCAAAGCAGCACAGGCGTCCCGCCTGTGCGGAGAATCCACGGCCCGCAGGCATTTCCACCCTCCGGCGGCGCAGGGCGTCGCGCGCCGGGCCTGCGGGCACAGCCGAGACGGCTGTGCTACATTGTGGAGACGACCGGGATCGAACCGGCAACCTCGTGGTTGCAAACCACGTGCTCTCCCAATTGAGCTACGTCCCCTGGGCATTTCTCACTTGTC
This sequence comes from Planctomycetota bacterium, assembly GCA_031082105.1. Taxonomy (GTDB): domain Bacteria; phylum Planctomycetota; class MHYJ01; order JACQXL01; family JAVHLO01; genus JAVHLO01. Next base: position 1,990 of record JAVHLO010000286.1, on the reverse strand, counting down.
GTTGTTCATTTGTCATTTCTCGTTCAAAGTGCGCAAAGGCACCGGGAAGATGACAAACGACAAATGAGAAATGGTAAATGCGAAATGAAACTGGGCGCGAGTGGACTCGAACCACCGACCCCACGCTTATCAAGCGTGTGCTCTAACCAACTGAGCTACGCGCCCGAGTGTTCGCCTGAACCGGGAAGGCCCGATTCACGCGCGAAAATAGCAGAAAACGGAGGGAATGTCAACGAATTTGTGCAGCCGACGCATCCGCGAAGTTGGAGAAGTCCCGACATCGTTCGTTCGTCCCGCCCATGGCGGGACGAAGTCCCCCTTGGCAAAGGGGGACGTAGAGGGTTGTTCTTCCTCAATCCTGGTTCGCGAACAAGGCTGGTCAGTCCACTCCCAGCGTACGCAGTATCCCCTCCACAGCCGTGTAGGCAGGGGAGGAAGTCTGCACGGCCGTGACCGGCTTGTCCTGGAGATCAAGGGTCGTTATCGCCTCGTCGTGTGGAACAGTGCCCGCAAGCCGGAGCCCGGACTTGTCCATCTCCGCCAGCACGGGGGCAGGTATGACGGACGGCGCGCGATTGATGACCAGCGCGGACCGATCGATCGCCAGCTTGAGACTCCGTACGAGCTTCATGACGCTGCATGCGGATCGTACGCCGATCACGCTGGCATCGCTGACGAGTACGAGCACGTCGATGTCTTCCGCCGTCTTGCGACTGAGGTGTTCCATCCCTGCCTCGTTGTCGATCACGATGTAGCGGTAGTTGGCGAGAAGCTGCTTGATGAACTCGCGCAGGATATGGTTGGCGGCGCAGTAGCATTCCGCCCCCTCGGGCCGGCCCATCTCCAGGAAGTCGATGTTGCTCCCTTCCGTAAGACACTGCTGAAGCTGGTACTCGAGTATCTGCGGTTTCGAGAGGCCGACGGGCACCTCGCGCAGTCCCTTGGTCTCTTCGAGGATATCCGCGACGGTCTTTGTCGTCTTCAATCCGAGTGCCCGTCCGAGCGTCGCGTTCGGATCGGCGTCGACGGCCAGCAGGGGGCCTTCAGCGCGCTTTGCCAGGATGGAGGCTGCAATCGCGGCGAAGGTCGTCTTGCCGGTCCCACCCTTGCCGGCGACGGCGATTGTTGTGCGTTTCTTCATTTGTTTAGTAACCGGCAAGAGAGCGCGGTCGCCAAGTATGGAGTGTCAAAGCTGCGGCTTTGACGCTCCAGAACATCATACCCCATGTCCAAACACCAAGGGATTCCGATTTCCCCCTTTCCTGTCACGGGTCACGGCTCCACAGGGGCCGGACTGCCGGCGCGCCCGGGTCTTGCGACGACCAGCGTAAACTCGCCCAGTATCTCGCGGCCGGACCACTGCTCAAGGAGGCCGCGCAACGATCCCCGGCACGATTCCTCATGAACCTTGGTCAGCTCGCGAATCACCGCGGCAGGGCGGTCGCCGAGCACTTCGCACATGTCACGAAGCGACTCTATCAACCTGTGCGGCGACTCGTAGAAGACCAGTGTCGCATCGATATCCCTGAGCCCTTCAAGCCTTCGCCGGCGCTGGCCGGACCGCCTTGGAAGGAACCCCGTGAAGACGAAGCTGTCCGTAGGGATTCCCGCCGCGCTGAGGGCCGCGACGGCCGCACACGGGCCGGGGATCGGCACGACCTTCAGCCCTGCATCCACCGCCTCACGGACCAGCACGAAACCCGGGTCGGAAATGGCCGGCGTCCCGGCCTCGCTCACCAGCGCAACCCGTTCCCCGTTGCGAACGCGCTCGATGATCTCACGTGTCCGCCTGATTTCGTTGTGCTCAAAGAAGCTCACGAGCGGGGTGTGTATGTCGTAGTGGGCGAGGAGTCTCCGGGTCTTGCGCGTATCTTCGGCGGCGATGAGCTCGCACTCCTTGAGCGTTCTCAATGCGCGAAGGCTCACGTCCTCGAGGTTGCCGATGGGGGTGGCCACTACGTAGAGGATTCCGGCTTCCATTCTGTTCCCT
>JAVHLO010000285.1 GCA_031082105.1 Planctomycetota bacterium | reverse complement strand
CGTGACCACGCCGCCGACACCGTCGGTCGCTGCACCTGTGACAAAGTCCGAGCCGCCGGCCCCGCCGGCAACGCCGGTTGTTGCCGCTGAGGCCAGGATCGAACCGCCGGCGCCGCCGACGGCGACGACGGAGACCGCCCCGAAGACGACACCAGATACCGGCGCATAAGTAGCCCTGGTCCAGTGTCCGCTTGCCCGCCCGGTCATGGGCTGGGCAAGCCCGTGGATGTCAGGGCTATTTTCGTTTAACGACCGTCTTCACACGACCGGCGCTTCGCCGGCGGGTCCCGCCGGGAAATGCTCCATTGCCGGGCATGTTCGATTCGGAGAAGTCACATGGGACTGGAAATCAGGTTCCTTGAAATCACGCGGCGTTGCGCAGAGATCGAGGCGCTGACCGCGGATCCCGCCGTCATCGCGAACCCCAAACGCTACGCGGCGCTCATGAAGGAGCGCGGAACGCTCATGCCGCTTCAGTCCCGGATCCAAAAGCTGGAGAATGCAAAGAAGCAGAAAGCCGACGCCAGGGCGCTTCTCGAAACCGAGCAGGACAAGGAGATGCGCGCGCTGGCGGCCGAGGAGCTGAAATCGTTCGAAGAGACCGAGGAACGCCTGCTCCACGAGCTGGAAGAACTGCTCCTGACCGAAGACAAGGAATCGCACCGGAACGTCATCGTTGAGATCCGGGCCGGGACGGGCGGCGAGGAGGCGGCCCTCTTTGCCGCCGATCTGCTGCGCATGTACTCGAAATATGCGGAGCGCAAAGGGTGGAAAGTCGAGATGATCGACTCCAGCTCGAGCGAGCGCGGCGGGCTCAAGAACGTGACCGTCTCGGTCGAAGGTGAGGACGTCTATAAATTTCTGCGCTATGAGAGCGGTGTTCACCGCGTTCAGCGTGTCCCGGTCACCGAGGCTCAGGGCCGCGTACACACTTCCACGTGTTCCGTCGCCATGCTGCCGGAACCGGAGGAGATAGAGGTAAACATCCGCCCGGAAGAACTCGAGATAACCGCGTGCAGGGCAAGCGGGCCGGGCGGTCAGAATGTCAACAAGGTGAGCACGGCCGTGCGTATCGTTCACAAACCTTCCGGCATGGTCGTCGAGTGCCAGAGCGAACGGTCGCAGCACCGCAACCGCGACCAGGCGTTCCGCCTGCTTCGTACAAGGCTGTACGAGAAGACCGCAAACGAGCAGAAGTCGGAGCGCGATGAGCTCAGACGCAGCCAGATCGGGACCGCCGACCGCAGCGAGAAGATCCGCACCTACAACTTCCCCCAGAACCGTGTCACCGATCACCGCATCGGGTATTCCGCGCATGACCTGGAGAACCTCATGCTCGGTCACGTCGACGACCTCTTCGGGAAGCTGATGGAGGCCGACCGCGCTGAGAAACTGAAATCACTGGGCATGACCGCCAAAGCGGTGCAGAAGGCGTGATCGGAGAAAGTTCGGATTGCGGATTGAGCGATTTGCCCCGGAGATTTCGAAGGCGCTGCCTGCAATGCCGGTTGACCATTGCACTTGCCGAAATTCGTGACCACTGCAGTCCAGCCTGCTTCAAATCCGAAATCCGAGATCGTAGATCCGAAATCGCCGTATGATGTCGACACCTTCACAGCAATGGACCGTGCGGACGGTAAGCGTCACCGCCCGCGAGTTCCTCAAGCAGAGGGGCGTGCCCGCGCCGAGGCTCGACTCGGAGCTTCTGCTCGCCCACGTCCTCGGCCGCACGAGGCTCGAGCTGTTCATGGACTTCGACCGGCCGCTGTCGGAAGAGGAACGCTCCAAGTACCGCGAGGCGGTCAAGCTGCGCGGACAGCGCGTGCCGCTCCAGCACATCACCGGGCACGCCGAGTTCATGTCGCTCCGCTTCAAGGTCTCGCCCGCCGTGATGATCCCGCGTCCCGAGACCGAACTCGTCGTCGAACGCGTCCTCCGCCTGCTTGGAAAATGTAGCACAGGCGTCCCGCCTGTGCCCGAAAGTACGGCAAGTGGCCTGCCTTCGCCGGAACGTATCACAGGCGTCCCGCCTGTGCCCACTGGGAAGGGCGAGGCTCCCACCGAGCCGCTCCTGGATCGCTCACGCGCGGCCGGCAAGGATGCCGGCGCTCCCAGAGACGATTCGTCTCTGCATGCGTGCCGCACAGAAACCGCGCCGGGTCGGAAATCCGACACAGCCATTCAGTCCGAGCCGGGGTCTCTAGTCGCGCGCCACGATTCTCCTCCTGCTATCGCTGACATCGGCACAGGGAGCGGGAACATTGTCGTCGCCATTGCGAGGAGCGCGCCGGATATTCAGATCTTCGCAACCGATTGCTCGGCGGAGGCGCTCGAGGTCGCCCGCGAGAACGCGGCACGTCACCGGGTGGACGGGAGGATCACCTTTGCGCTGGGCGACCTGTTCACTCCGCTGCGCGGGATTGGCCTGGAGGGGACGCTCGCGCTCGTAGTATCGAACCCGCCGTACGTGGGGATCTCGGAGGAGGGGACGCTGCAGCCGGAAGTGCTTCACGATCCGCGCATCGCGGTGTTCGCGGGTGAGGATGCGCTGGTCTTCTATCGCCGCATTGCGACTGAGGCGCCGGAGATGCTGGCGCCGGGCGGGCATGTGGTCGTCGAACTTGGCGCGGGGCAACGTGGGGCGGTCGAGGACATCTTTCGATCGACGGGGCGCTATTCGGGCTTTGACGTGGATGCGGACCTGGCCGGAATCGAGCGGGTGTTCCACGCGCGGGTCGAGGGCGGCAGTTCGTAGTGACGCCGTAAGGCGTTGTCCAATCGAGCGCCTGACGGCGCCACTACGAACTGTCGGCCTTCGCCGAAGGTACGTAAATGGTGCAGGCTAGACGATCTCCACCCGCTCCACCGCGAAGTCCCTTTCCGGCTTGATGATGATGGTCTTGTGGTAGCGTTCTTCGAGCTCGCACAGGTCCTTGCGTTTCAAATTCTGCACGAACGCGCCGACCGTCGGGTTGAGCGAGCAGGTGATCTGGGCGCCTTCCGCCTTGCTCATGAACTGCCTGATGCGCCGCAGCGTATCGAGGGCCACCGATTCGAGCGTCTTGACCATGCCGGTCCCGCCGCACATGTTGCACGCCTCGTAGGCGAGGAGCTTGATCCCCGGCCTGACCTTCTCGCGGGCCATCTCGATGATGCAGAACTGCGACATGCGCAGTATGGATATCTCGCTTCGGTCCGGTCTGGACGCGTCCCGCAACGCCTTCTCCACGGTACGCCGGTGTCGCGGGTCGCGCATGTCAATGAGGTCTACGACGATCACGCCGCCGATGTCCCTGAGGCGCAACTGCATCATGATCTCGGCCGCCGCTTCCATGTTGGTCTGGAACGCCATCTCTTCCGGGGACACGCCGCCGGGGAACTTGCCGGAGTTCACATCGATCGCCGTCAACGCCTCCGTGTGCTCGATCACGATCGAACCGCCCGACTTGAGCGCAACGGTGCGCTGCTGGGAACGCTCAATCTGGCTCTCGACGCCGAACTTATAGAAGAGCGGCTCCTCGCCATGGTAGATCGGCTGGATGCGGTTCAAGTAGCGGGGCATGAACGATCTGAAGAAGTTGACGACGCGGACATGAACGGATTGCGAATCGATGATGATCTTGTCGATGCTCGCTTCAAAAATATCGCGGACGATCCGCGTGACCATGTCGGTTTCCTGGTAAACGAGGGCGGGCGCGGTTGCCTTTTTTGCGCGGTCGACGATCGTATTCCAGAGCCGGACGAGATTCGAGAGATCTCGCTGGAGGTCGCGCTTGTTCTGTTCGACGCCGGCCGTGCGAATGATGAAGCCGAGCCCGGCGGGCGGGTTGAGTTCCTCTAGCAGCTTCCGGAGCTTGTCGCGCTGGGCCGGGTCGGAGATCTTGCGCGAGACGCCGATGGAGCGGCTCTTCGGGGTGAGCACGAGGTACCGGCCTGCGACGCTGAGGTCGGCGGTGACGGACGGGCCCTTTTCGCCGATCCCGTCGCGGATCACCTGGACGAGGAGCTCCTGGTCGCGCCGGAGCATGTCCGAGATGGTCAGCGCCTTGCGCCTGCGCTCCGCCCCTTCCTTGTCATCCTTGTCTCCGGACTCGCCGCTCGCCCGGGCGGCGAATGAGGGCGCGAATTCGCTGGCGTGAAGGAAGGCGTTCTTCTCCAGGCCGATATCGACGAACGCCGCCTGGAGGCTCTGCACTACATTCGTCACTCTCGCCTTGTAGAGGTTGCCGATCAGGCTCTCGTGTGAAGACCGCTCTACATAGAGATCGCTCAGAAAATCGTCTTCGACTATCGCTATCCGGGATTCTTCCGGCTCGGAAGCGTTCACGAGCATCATGCGTTGTGCCAAGGTTGTCCCACTCCTAAGCTGACACAGGAATATTGCCGGTCAGGCTGCCGACCAACTGACGCGGGCAGCGAGTAGCGAGCAGTGAGTAGCGAGGAGGAAGGAGAGAATCGACCTTCGTCACCCCCTTGCTGCTCGCCGCTCACTACCCGCTGCTCGTTACTCACTACTTCAAAAAGTACCGCTTGATGAGAGACTGCTCACCGATGGAGAGCGCCGTACTCGTCAGCCAGTACAGTATCAGGCCCGACGGCATGTTGTAGAGAAGGATGCCGAATATCAGGGGCATTACGACGAACATCTTCTGTTGTGCGCGGGCCTGCGGGTCTGGCGCCTTCGGCTGGAGCAGGGTCTGGATGAACCACGAGATCGTCATCAGGATCGGCAGCAGGTGGAAATCGAAGCCGGAGACCTGGAACAGCGTATCGGGCTGCGACAGGTCCTGCATCCACGCGAAGAACGGCGCCTGGCGAAGTGTGATCGCGAGATCGAGCGCGCGATACAGGCCTATGAACACTGGAAGCTGCAGGAGCAGAGGGAAACACCCTCCAAGCGGGTTTACGCCGGACTCGGCGTAGAGCTTGCGGATCTCCTCGTTCATCTTCTGCCAGTCTTTCTGGTGTTTCTTCCGAATCTCCATCACCTGCGGCTGCAGTTTCTGCATCCTGTTCATTGATACCTGGCCCCGCTTCG
>JAVHLO010000284.1 GCA_031082105.1 Planctomycetota bacterium | reverse complement strand
GGATCCGCCTGCGGCGGAAACCGAGTTCGGAATGACAGTCTGTCGGTGATTTTCCTCGATTCGCGAATAACGCCGGGCAGACGCGCCTTCCAGGAACATTCTCCGTGCCTCTGTGGCTCTGTGGCTATTCCGGTTGCAGCTCGACATGCCGCGAAATTCGTGGCTCACTTCTTCGCCGCTGCTGCGGCTGCCGCCTGCGCCTTCTGCGCCATGGCGGCCAGTTCGGCCTTCCCGCGCTTGCATGACTGGACGAAGTGGCGTTTCGCGGGGCAGACGTACGCGCAGGAGCCGCATTCGATGCAGTCGAGGACGTTCAGTTGTTTCGCGTTGTCCCAGAGTTTCAGGTCGGCCACGGTGACAATATCGGACGGCACGAGCTTCATCGGGCAGGCGTCGATGCACCTTCCGCACCGGATGCAGGGGCCCGGCTCGCACGTGCGCGCTTCAGCTTCCGTCAGCGCGAGGATCCCGCTGGTCCCTTTTATCACCGGCACATCGAGCGTGTACTGGGCTATGCCCATCATGGGCCCGCCGTTGAGGATCTTGGTCACGCCCTCCTTGAGTCCTCCGCAGAACTCGATGATCCGGGAGAAGAGTGTTCCGATCCGCACGCGGAGGTTCCTGGGCTGCTTGATCCCGCCGCCGCCGACCGTGAGGATACGTTCATAGAGCGGCCTTCCCTCGTAGACGGCGTCGGCGACGGCCGCGGCGGTTCCGACATTCTGGACAAGCGCGCCGACATCCATCGGGAGCCCGCCGGACGGGACTTCGCGGTCGAGCAGGGCCTTGATCAATTGCTTCTCCGCGCCCTGCGGGTACTTCACCGGCAGCATGACCGCGGTGCACTTTGCATCGCCCTGCAGCATGTCGCTGAAAATCTTGTACGCGTCGGGCTTGTTCGATTCGACGGCTACGAACCCGCGCTGGACATCGAGTGCCTTCATGAGCAGCCTCATCCCGCGGACGATCCTGATCGGCTCTTCGAGCATGAGCCGATGGTCGGCGGTGAGGTACGGTTCGCACTCGGCGCCGTTGATGATGAGGGTGTCGATCTTCTTCTCTTTCGGCGGGCTGAGCTTGACGACCGTTGGGAATGCCGCGCCGCCCATGCCGACGATGCCCGCCTCTTTGATGATGTCCTTGAGCTGTTGCGGCGTCGCTATGTTCACCTCGGCATCCGAGCGTTTTGTGAACGCGGCGGGCTCATCCTTGCCGTCGCCCGTGATCACCACCGCCGGCGCAGGCGCGCCCGTCGGGTGCGGGAAGTTGCCGATCGCTGTGACCTCGCCCGAGATGGAAGCGTGGACGGGCGCCGAGACGAACCCGCCCGCCTCGCCGATCTTGTCGCCGCGCTTGACCTTGTCGCCGATCTTGACCGTGGCAGTGCACGGGGCGCCAAGATGCTGTCGCAGCGGCACGACGATCTTGTCGGGGATCACCATCTGTTCGATCTTCAGGCCGGACGTGTCCTTCTTCTCCGGCGGGTGAACCCCGCCCTTGAATGTCTTGGTGGCGAGCATGAGAAAGACTCCCTGCGCAGAGGTATTGGATTGGCGTACGGAGGCCGCGGACGAGCACCGCGTCCGCGACAAACGGCTTGAGCCCCGCGATCAGCGGTCAGCCGCCAGTGATGTTGAAGGAACAGCCATGCAAGAGAATTTCCTACTATCCACCGCCGTCCTCGCTTGGCGCTCCCGCAAAGTCGCGGATAATCTACTCTTTCCTGCACAGAAGTCAAGGAAAAGGCGTCGGCCCGGCGGGTGGGCGGTCTCGATGCTGCGCACGCAGTTCAGACCACCCTCACCGTGTCTGTCATTTTCTCACCGCGGCCCGCCCCTCGCGCAGCTCGAGGCGCATATCCCCCTCGTCGGCAAGCTGGCAATTATGTGTCACTATGACAATCGTCTTGCCGGCCTCGTGCAGCTTCCTGAAGGTCGACAGCAGCTCGCCGGTCATCGCAGGGTCGAGGTTCCCCGTGGGCTCGTCGGCCAGGACCAGCTCGGGGTCGTTCGCAAGCGTTCGCGCCAGCGCGACACGTTGCTGTTGTCCGATTGAGAGCTCGGCGGGCTTGTGTTCGAGCCTGCCGCCAAGCCCGAATCCCTCCAGCAGCTCCCTCGCTCGTTTCCTTTGCTCGTCGATGACCTTTCCCGCCAGGTAGAGCGGCACGCAGACATTGTCGAGCGCGGTCAGATATGGGATGAGGTTGAAGGTCTGGAACAGGAACCCCACCCGCTTCAATCGCAGCTCCGCCCGCCCCTTCACGGAGAGATCGTAGACCGACTTGTCGTCGAGCGACACCTTGCCGGTCGTCGGGTGCACCAGCCCGCCGATCGTCAGGAGCAATGTCGTCTTGCCGCAGCCGCTCGGCCCGACGATCGTGACGAGTTTCCCCTTCTCGATCGAGAGGGTGACGTCCGAAAGGGCGTGAACGACACCTTCCTTGTGACGATAGGTTTTGGAGACCGATTCGAGTTTTATCATGCTGTTCGAACCGCCTTTCGCGCGTGACGAAACAAGAAGACTCGATTGTCCAGCCCGCACCATTCACGTACGCGGGGAGAAGATCGGCAGACTGTCCATGCGGGCCAGTGATTTGTGACCATTCGGATTCTGGGTAGCCTGTCGTCTACCGCTCCCTCACGGTCGCGGCACTGATTCCTGAATTTCAGATGTCATGAACCACTAGGTTTCCTGCGTAGTCAAGGCCGGGTCGAGATTGGCCGCGTGCCGCGCCGGCAGGACGCTCGCAAGAACGGATATTCCAACAGCGATCGCCAGGGCCCAGGGAATCATTGCCGGCAATGGGTCCACGGAAACCTTCGCGATCCGCGGCCCGAGAACCATCGCAAGCCCCGTCCCCGCCAGAAAGCCGAGTACCCCACCGGAGAAGCCCAGAATGAACGCCTTCAGGACGAACATCTTCAGAATGCGGCCGGGTGTCGCGCCCACGGCAAGAAGTGTCCCGATCTCTTTCCTCCGTTCATAGACATTCGACGACATGTAGTTGGCGATCGAAACCACGCCGACGATCACGATGATGACGAGGAAGACCAGCGCGAAGTTGTCCATCAGGTCGTTCGTCTTCTGTTGTGTGGAGACTATCTGCTTGATCGTCACCACTCTCGCCGCCGGCAAGAGCTGGTTGAGGCCCGACACGAGGCCTCGCCGAATCTCTTTGCATCAGCCCACGACTTCAATGACGTTCAGAACCGGGCCGGTCTTGAACATCTCCTGAACCGTGTGCAGGTGCGCCAGCAGGCGCGTATCGTCGACCGTCCCCGTCTCCGGCAGGACCTCCACGACCTTGAACTCAAGGTCTTTCACCTTGACTTTCGATCCGACGGCGAGGTTCAGCTCCTTCGCGACCTGGCTGCCTACGTAGCACTCGTCCGGCCCGAGGCGGTTCACCATCTTCCTGCGCACGGCGTTCTCAGCGACGGTCGCGTTGGGCGTGTATGTGCCGCAGTCCGCTTCCGGCTTCGAGAAGATGTCGGCACCCTGTGTCCAGCCGGGCTTCTTCGGAAAGTCGCCGGTCGGTAGGACGCCCGTGAGGTTCACCTTCCTGTCTCCCACGCCGACCTCGGGGATGACAAGCCTCGGAGACAGGTTGTCAAGTCCCTTCAAATCGGACATCACGATGTCGCGCACGTATGTCTCGGGAATGAACGCGTCGACAAAGTCGGAACGGTAGTAGTTGTCGACATTGGCATCTTTGGGCATGATGAGGATGTTCGCGCCGAGGTTGTCCAGCTCCTGGGCGACGGCGATTTTCGAGAAGTGGGACATTGTCTCGATCGACACGATCACCGCGACGCCGAGGAGGATGGCCAGAAAGCTCATCAGCAACTGCGCCTTCCGTTCAACGAGCTCGCGAAGCACGAGCCTGAGCATGGTCATGTTGTTTCTCTCCAGCTAATTCGCGCCGAAAAGGACCCGGCGCATGACCGCACGTTTCTGCCGCCTGCCCGCCGGCGAGCGTGGCATGCGCCCGGCCCGGGGCAACTGCCCCGTGAAGACGCTACTTTCAGCCTGACCCGCACGACGCGGCATCAAGCAGTTTCTTGACATCGGCAGCCGAAAAAACTCCCTCAAGCTTGCCGAGCGCGTTCCCCTGGCCAAAGACACAGGTAATCGGCTTTGGTTCCCGGGGTCCGATGCTGAATCTTTCGAGCACGGCCGCTTCGGCAGGGTCGGATCCGTCGACGGTGATCACCTTGCCCTTGCCGTCGGGTACCTCGGCAGCGCATGTCTTTGCCATCTCCTGGGCTTTGTCGAAATCCTTCGTGCCGGGCTTTCCGACGACCACGAAGACCAGGAGGAATTTCTCAATCGCGTCGGTGTACGCGGCGAGCGCCTTTGAAACGATGACCTTCCTGGCCTCCGCCGGCTCCGGCGGCTTGGTGTAGCCCGCGAGCACGGTCCCCTGTGGACTGAGGATGAGCAGCGCCGACTCTGTCAGCGATTCGACCTCGTACTTTCTTGCGGCCGCCGTTTCGGCCGGGCTGTTCGCGTCGACGGCGAGAAAGAGCGCGTCGGTTTCCAGTTCCTTTTTGATGGAGTCAAAGGACTTCTCCAACTCGTCCGGACCCGTCCCCGGTCTTCGGAAGAGGACTATGGCCTTCTTGTCCTGCCGGGCGGCCTCCGCGAGGGTCTGTCCCACAAGAGAGGAGGCAGGAAGGCCCTTGCTTTCCGCTTCGCCACTGCCAGTGGCTGTATCGGACGGACCTCAGCCGCCGCCACCGGCAGCGACGGAGCCGGACCCACCGGTGCCCGTGGCGTTGCCAACGTTGCTTGCGGACGGGGCAGGGGTCTTCTTGTCGCAACCCACCGCTGAAGCCAGCAAACAAACGAGTGCCGCAACCAGGAATATTCGCATGCGATCTACTCCGCCAGAGAGTCCGGATTCCATCCTGTTCCAGTATCCTGAGTCCACAGGATCCTGAACAAAATTCGAGATCTTGGTGTCTTTGTGCTTTACGAGTAGACCAGTCTCGGGGGGTCGGGGACTACCCGTTGCCTCAGGTTGTTCACGAACGTTTGTAGCAAG
>JAVHLO010000283.1 GCA_031082105.1 Planctomycetota bacterium | reverse complement strand
ACAATCGCGACCTACCTCTACGATCCCGAGTTTGTGCGGGCCAATCCGGACGACTTCACATACACCGCGGAAGAGGTTGCATCTCTTGAAAGACGAAATCACGACTTCTACGCGGGCATCGTGAAACTGCTGGCCCGGGAGAAAGGCCAGGAAATGGAAAAGGAGCTCGAAAGTCTGCTCGAGCGACCCGGCTTGGAACGGGACGAGTATCGGCAACAGCGCATCAAGGAACTGACCGACGGTCTCGCTGCGTTCGACATCCTTCAAAAGCACCCGCACAAGATCGAATCTTCCAGACCCCAGATCGGCGACGAGTGCGTCGAAGTGCGGGCAGTCTACACGTTTCCGGAGGAGTATCGGTCGAATCTGTTGAAGGCCTCCGGGGATGTTGGGACCGTCGTCCACGCCCTGATTCGGCAAGGGGCCGCGCTTGCGCACATCAAGCTGGAGACGAACAACAACTCCCTCTGGGATTCCAGGGAGTGGACCACCCTGCTGCGACTCGTCGCCGAGAAACTCCAACCCTACCGGACTGAGTAGGCGAAGGGGGGCTAGACCCATGGCGCGTCGCGCGCGGGACAAGATGACGGAGTCGAAGAGCTCCGCGCGAGCAATGGCGGCGCTGCACGACATCTCGTTGCAGCAACCAGGCGAATGAAGATGGGCAAACCAAGATGCGACCCCATTTTCTCGCGCCGGAGGCGGAGCGATCCCGCGCGATCGAACGCTGGCGCGAGTGGCTGGCGAAGCCGAGGTAGCGAGTCATGACGCAGGGGTTGACCTGTCCGATGTAATGCCTGGACACACTGCCAGCCTGGCCGACTTTGGAGTGCGCCTCGACGCATCGGGGCGCTTCTACTCAGAGATAGAAGCCATGGCGGCGACTTCGTCGCCGTACTCCAAAAACTGCTTCGCCGGTTCACTTCTCCTTCTCCGTCTTCGGCAAGAGGAGGATGTCCGTACCCGCGAGCTCCTGGCCCGGCGCGATCGTCAGCGCTACGCGCCCCGCGTCGGACTCCGCGTGCATGGCTTTGAGGACATACGCGCCGGCCTGCAAGTCCTCCATCGTGAAAGAACCGTTCGCGTCCGTCTCGATCCCTTTGTACCAGTAGCTTGACGAGGAATACCCCCAACTCCCGTCCGCTCTCTCGATCGACACCGTCGCCCCTTGAACCGGGGATCGGTCGGCCTCCCGCAAGACACGGCCGACAAGCTTCGTTCCCCGCTCCAGACGCACCTCGATTCCGCCAGTTGTCTCTCCCGCCCGAACCACGATGTTCTCCACGCGCCCCACGCCATGCCCCTTCACGGCCACATCGATGGCGTACGTCCCGGAATCGGCGATGTCTATCTCGAATGTGCCGTCAGCGGCCCCGCCGCGCCCCTCAATGCACGACCACGCCTCGGAGCGGCCGAGTTCCGCGCCTTGCATGTAGATGTAGAGAATCGAGTGGTATCCATCCCCGGGCCAATTGACGATTCTGCCGGCGATCTTCCCGCTCCGTACCAGGGTGAAATCCATAATGATGTTGCCTGGAACGACTTCGCCACGCACTTCCTCCTTGTAGCCTTTCGCTCTGACAGCGACATCGTATGGCTCCTCGGCCAGGCCGGCAAGCTCATAGTACCCCTGCGAGTCCGTGCGCGCGGAGACTTCCTTCAGGGACGTGAACCTGCGATCCCCGGTGTACCGATCCCGTGGCATGGCGCGGACGTCAGCTTGTTCAACTGCGTTCCCGAGCTGGTCGCGCACGGTCCCGGAGATCTTCAGGCCCGCAACAAGCGTGAAATCGACGCCCTTCGTCGCGTTGGTGTTCTGAACCTGGACGTCATCCCGCAATGCAGACACGTAGCCGGCCGCCTGCGCCGCGAGACGCTTCACGCCCGGTTTCACTCCCTGAATCCGGTAGAAACCGTTCGCGTCCGTGGTGGCGTAGTTTTCCCTTGGCGCGGACACGCCGCCCTCCATGTCCCACACGGTGACTGTCGCGCGCGCCAGCGCCGCCCCGGCGTCGCTCAAGACCCTGCCCGAGACCTCGCCGCCGCGCGCGAGCACAAGGTCAACGCGGGCGACGTGCTCGCCCTCATGAAGCTCGATTTCCTGTGAGGTCTTTTCCACATACCTTTGATGCCGCACGGTCACGCGCGCCCGGCCCGGGGCCAGATCGTCAAAGCGATACTCTCCCTCTCGGTCTGTCTGCCTGCGTGATCCCCATCTCTCGGTGCCGGTGTCGCCCCAGATTGTGACGCCCGCATCGGCCACAGGTACTCCGTCTTCATCCGTCACGCATCCGGAGACCTCGGCGTCGCGCTTGAGGGCGAAGTTCACGGTCGTTTCCTTCCCTGCGACGATTGTGACCTTCCTGTGTCGTCCAGGGCTGGGTCCGTCCAGGTAACCTTGCGCGTCGGTGTTGATCAGGACCTGGCCCGCAATGATCCCCACGAACCGGTAACTGCCGGACTCGTCAGTAGCAGTATCCGTCTTGTGGCTTCTGTCCTCGCGCTCGACAACGACCCGCACCCCTGCGATGGGCGCCCCGGTCGACGCGTCGGAAACCAGGCCCGAAACCGCGCCTCCGTCGGCCAGCGAGAAGTTCAGCTCTTTTCGTCCGCTTTCGGCCAGTTCAATTGCGGCCTCTTCCCATGCCAGCCCAGCCGCGTCGGCCCTGACCACAACCGCAGTCGGACCCGCGTGGACATCGTCGAACAGGTAGTAGCCATCCTCGCCGGTCTTGACGGTCTCAGAGACACGTCGGCCATAGAGCCGCTCTCCTCGCGGTCCGGCGGCGTCGCCGGTGACTTTCACCTCTGCGCCGGCCACCGGCGAGCCGTCGCTCCGTCTCGTGACCTTGCCGAACAACGTTGCCCCCGGCGCAAGCCGAAGAACGAGGTCCGTCCTGCCGGTCTTCACCCATGACTGAACGGCGGAGGCGTACCCCTTCGCGCGCGCGGTCACCTGGGATGCGCATCCATGAAGACCGTCGATACGAAACCGGCCGTCCGTGTCTGTCATTGTTTTTCTATTAGCATGTTTTGTTTTGGCGGAGTCCGGCTCCGGATCTGCGGACTGCGGTTTTGGAGTTGAATCTGCACTTGATTGTGGCCGATCGCATTCTGTCTCGACCTCCGCCCCTTCGATCGGAGCGCCGGCGGTGTTCTGAACGACGCCGGCGATTGCGTTTTTTTTGGGTGTCGTTCCTTCAGCGTCGACCGGATCGTCCGGCTGGTTGGGACCGTCGTCCGTTTCGTCGGCTTGGTCGCCACTTGTCTCCGGCGTGACCGTCTTTGCCTCGTCCTTGGCCCGGTGCGCGTCTGCGGATGTTCCGTCCTCGCGCTCGCGCGGTTGGCCGGTCAGAAAGAGCTGTCGATAGACCAGGAACTCTCCGACGCCGAGCGCGACGGTCAGGACGAGCAGGGCCACAACGATGCACAGCCTGGTTGGTTTGTTCACGAGCACGTTTCTCCCGGTTCCGACGCCGATTTGTGCGCGCGTGTGGAAGCGTGACCTGTTTGCAGATCTTCCTCGCGAATATTCGCGGCTGCGGAAAAGATCATACCAGCAGTGGACATCGAAAGCAAGCAAGGGAGTATTGAAGTACCACGCCCTCTCTTTGTGAGTGGGGAGGGCAGCAGAAGTAGGGGCGGCGCGCCCGTGTAGTCAAGGTGGCCGCCAATTGCGAGTCGCGCATGACTGCTTGTGTTCGAGCGAACGTCATTCAAGCGCCGCCCGGTGACGCCGGGATGCCGAACGGGTGGCGCTTGTCGAGCGGGCGCAAGTCTCGTGAGCGGGTCTGAATCACGGGCCATGCGCGTAGTTCTCCGGCATTCGCGGGCGCGCCACCCCTACGGAAGCAGGCCCGTCTCTCCAATGGGAGAATGTAGGCAATGACAAGGGCTTCAGCCTGCGCTCATCGGGAAGAACGCAACCTGAAGGTTGTGGCTACCTCATAGTCTCAGGCACTCCTGGAATGTGCACTTCACACACGCTGTCACCTCGACCCCGGCGCGCAAGTTCCCGTGCCGGCGCCCTCCGACGTGTTCTTTCAGAAGCGATCGTCCGTCGTTGTGCTCACAACCAGGTGACAAGAGCAGAGAAGCGCGCATTGGTTCCTTGACAATCATCGGCGATCATGCTTCAGTAATCCCGCGAGGGGTGGAATCCGTTCACCGTAGCCGCGCAGAGATACCGAACCGCCCGGTCTGTTTCGGAGGTCACAAACTTGAAGCCAAAGACCATAGGGATATTGACGGGCGGTGGAGACGTCCCCGGTTTGAACCCGGCGCTCAAGGCGCTGATATATCGGGCAGTTGAGGATGGTCATCGTGTCATCGGAATCCGGCGAGGTTGGGACGGGTTGCTGCAGGTGAATTGCGCCGATCCGGCCTCGGTGGGAAAGCATACGATGTTGCTTGACCGTCAGGCGGTCCGCACCGTGGATCGCGCCGGTGGAACCTTCCTTCACACAAGTCGAATCAATCCGGCCAGCGTTCGCAATGCAGACGTCCCCGCGTTTCTTCGTCCGGCCGACCATGACCCGAATGCCAGGACCAAACGCGATTTCACCGCCCATGTGCTGGCAAACCTGCAGAAGCTGGGCATCGACGTCCTGATCCCCATCGGAGGCGATGACACACTGAGCTATGCCGAGCGGCTGGACCGCGAAGGCTTTGCCGTCATTGCCATTCCCAAAACGATGGACAATGATGTCTACGGCACCGATTACTGCATCGGTTTCTCCACCGCGGTCACGCGCAGTGTCAACTTCATCCACAACCTCCGGACATGCGCCGGCTCGCACGAGCGCATCGCGGTTGTCGAGCTGTTCGGGCGCAACTCGGGTGAGACAGCGCTGGTCTCCTCTTACCTGTCGGGCGTGGACAGAACCGTCATCTCAGAGGTTCCGTTTGACATGGAGCGTCTATCTCGTCTTGTGACAAGGGACAAAGAAGCCAATCCAAGCAACTATGCGATGCTGACCGTTTCCGAAGGCGCATGCATGATTGGCGAGAGGATAATTGAATCCGGAGATGAAGACGCCTATGGCCACA
>JAVHLO010000282.1 GCA_031082105.1 Planctomycetota bacterium | reverse complement strand
TAGAAATCACGGCGCCTCGTCACGTCCAGGTTGGAGAGAAAGGCTACATCGGCGTCAATCTCCCGTCCGGCACGCCCGCAAACGGCCATATGAAATTCCAGATCAAGCACGGCAAGGGCGTCGGCTCGCTCCGGAAGACAAATCTCCACCAGATACCGCAACAGAATGTCGGCGGAAACCCGCCGGGCAATGGCGGCGACTACGACTTTGTCTACGAAGTCCAGGCCGCAGCCGCGGGCGCATTGACCTTCGACAGCATCTACGAGTGTGTAGCGTCGCCTTCGGACGGTGGCGGCGGCAACAACGGCGAAGGTGAGACGACAAGCCAGCTCGTGGGCGCAACGACCACCCTGAACTTCAGTTCGTACTCCATCGTTCCCCTCAGCGACCTTGTGGAAGCTCAGCCCGTCACGGTGCGGCTCGAGGTGCAGCCGCCGGAAGCGGTGATAATTAATGCCGATTGGCGCTTCTTCAGCCAGGGCTTGAACCAGATCTATGCCGAGGGTGTGGTGCAATCCGCCGAATTCCAACTCTCACAGGACGGCACGAAGCTGGTCGCGCAGCGAACATTCATCGTTCCGACGGGCATCGCCGGGCTGAGAGACCTGTACTTCGCGGGAACAGCCTATCTCGAGGGCAGCGGCGGCCCGGGCTTCCCGACTATCGAGATGGTCAGGTACATGTCCGAGCCGATCGCTGTTCTTCCTGGCGGTGGAGTAGCGCCCTTGACGGTCGAAATCGGCGGAGGCGACGTCATTGTCAACGTTATCGAAGGGCAGCCTCTCAGCCTTTCCGTCACGGGGACGACGCCCGACTTCTGGTCCACGCAGGTCATAGGTATTCTCAGCGATTCGACCGGTGTCCCGCTCCAGTCGTGTACGTTCTGGCTGACCGACCTCGGTGGCGGACACTATCTCGGCACTGCGACGGTGCAGATCCCGATGGGCACAGGTGGACAGACGCTCTTCATTGCCGTGTTGGCGACGTGCCCTGCGGACCCGGCCGGCAGGGCGATCGATTCGGCGCGGGCGGAGGTGATTCCCGCGACGACGCCTCCGGTGACGCTGACGCTGAGTGCTCCGTACGGCACCACAATCACTGAGGGTCTCCCTGCCAAATTCAAGTGCACGTTTTCGCCGCTGGAGGCTCTGGGTCGTTTGCAGGATTTCTCGTACTGCGTGGCGGTCTTCGACATAGGGTTCAGTCAGATTGTGCGTCTTGACCCCAAGCTCTTCGTTCCCGCGGGAGATGTTGCGGAGTGCGAGTTCGAGGTGATTATGCCTCCGGGTACGATTCCGGTGTCCAGCATGGCGGGCGTACTCGTGACCCGGGCACAGGTTGATTTCACAACGTACGTGAGCAACAACTTGGACGTAACAGTGCTTGGCGCAGCGCCGCCGGTCGAGCCGCCGCGCTTCGCATTCATCGCGTCAGCGCCGGTGATACTGCGGGAAGCGTGTGAAACCACCCTTGAGTTCACCATTAGTGACGGGGACCCGAATGCACTGCTGCAGGCGCTGGACGCGATAACGTTTGGGATACTTGATCCGGCCACGGGCGAAGAAGTGGCGCATTTCAATATTGACCCGAGAAATCCCACGTCGGTGAACAGCCATCTATATTACCGATGGTTTTCGCCGCCGGTCCCAGTGGGACTGGCGGGGATCAACGGCGGAACCGGCGTCGCGCAACTGGTTCCCAGGCTTGTGATCTCGGGGGAGGTAATCGAGTATCCCACTATCGAAGTGCGCATCTACCCCGAAGCCCACATCCTGCTCAGCGATCCAGACTACGAAATCGTGGCGGGTCAGGAAGAGGCGATTGCGTTTGTGATAGCCCCTGCCGAAGACCTGGAACTGTCGCACGTCGCATGCGGGATATTCTTGATGACACCTGAAGGCCCGGTGAAGCCGAGCATCTGGCGGGCAAGAGTCCCAGGTGAGGAATTGATCGAAGGGATCGACGCGTTTGGTCGGCGGACGCTTGAAGGAACAGTACGATTCGCCGTTCCAATTGAATTGGTGCCGGAAGAGATCACGGTATGGCTCGATTTCGCAGCCTTCGCCCCGGTCAAACTGCAGGTAGCTGAGGACGGATGCGTATATACACTTCGACCGGGAGGAGTCCCCTTGCCGTCCGTTTCCGGATTGAATCCGTCGAGCGGCCTGCCGCTGACGATCGTCACAGTGACGGGAACCAACTTCCGCTCGCAGGTGTCGGAGAACAAGGTCTTGCTGGTTTGGCCAGGCGTGGAAACTGAGGTAGACGTGCTATCCGCGAACACGGCCGGCACGGAGTTGACGTTTGTCGTGCCCGTTGAAGCGACAGGCTTGGGCCAATGGGGCAAGTTCACACCGCCGGGGCCGCTGGAAGTGCGGGTGAAGACGCCGAGCGGAACGAGCAACTCTGTTTGGTTTACTGTGTTGAGTTCATCTTCGAGTATTACGAGCGCAAGGGATTCAATTGCAGCCATCCTTGCGGCGGGCGGTATCTCGAACAGTGCGCGGCAGCAGTTGCAGAATGCGCGGCAATCGCTGGATAAGGCATCCGCTGAAGTTACGGACGGGAAGGCCGACAAGGCGCTGAAGTCGCTGACGCAGGCGCTCGAGGCGCTCCTGCGCGCGCAGCGATTCGGCGCGAATACGGGGGAACTCGAAAAGGAACTCATCCGTGCGCGCGCGGCGATCGTCAAGACCTGGATTCTGGTGGATGTCTGCTGCGCGATAGTGGACCTCATGAAGACCCCCGGTATACCGGTCGAGGCCTGGAATCGTCTTCTCGACACCCTGAAGAGCACAGAGAAAGTGCTCGATGCCTATCTCCAGGGTGACCACGTAGGCGTCTACAAGGAATTGGAGAATTGTCTCAACAAACTGGTTCACGCTGCACAGGCCGGGGTGAATACGACCGCGATCCAAAAAATGGTCGCCGAATGCGCACTCGAGATCATCGCCTGCTTCGTGAGCCGGCAGGATCCGGCCTACGACGATATCACCTTCATCAGAGTAGGTGATGAAATGGCGCCGTTCGTGAAGAAGCTGCGCGAGACGTGTGACAACATGCGCCATCGCATCGAACTCGGCGACTTCGCCGGCGCGGTCAGAGATGGGGTGAACTGTGTTTCTCTTTTCTGGCCGAAACGCGGAGCATGCGCCATCACGCTCAGAGGGCCGTTCGCGGACGTGCTTCTCACCGGCGCGCTCCTTCATCCCGCGGTCACCGGACAGGTCACCAGCGCGGAGCCGCAGGGGCTTGAGCTCGTGGCGTTTGCCCGCGACGCGGACCTCTCCATACTCGGTTGTGCAAGCGCCTTGCCGCCCTGCTCACACTCGGAACACCCCGTCGCCGTCTCTGACAAGGTCAGCTATCTGTGGAAGATTGAGGCCGGCGGCGGCCTTTTTACAAACGAATATCAGAAATGCCTGACCGCGGCTGCGTACTACATTCCGCCGGACATCGAAGTTGGCGCATCGGACAATGTCAAAATCAGCCTTGACATCCGCGACCGTTCGGGACATGCCTCGGACAGATTCCGAGCGGTGATAACTGCGACCTTCACACGATCCGCGGCGGACCAATATGTGCGAACCATCCAGAGCATACAAACGATTCCCTCAACAATCCCGCCTCAACCGCCCATCCTGTGGCATGGTTGCTGTTGCTCCGCTACGTTCCACTGGGAAGCTGGACCGGGCATTACAAACAACGGTGTTATTGATCCTCTGCCGGACAAGTGGCTCTGCGTCGGAAAGCCGTGGGTTCTTACGGCGGGCGCGCGCGATTCGGACCTGCTGATCGTAACAGACCCCGGACTCATTTGCTTTCCGGCCGCAAACACCTTCGAGATTGGAGATGCGGTTACCTACTATCATTGGACTGCATACTACAACATTCCGGTAACCCTGGTCCACGGACAACAGTGGGTGGATCGTTCAGCACAGGTCTTCCCGTTCGGACGTGAGGGGGCCTCTGTCATCTTCGTTCCGAACGATCCGGGTATCTGGCGCTTCGAAATAGTCGCGGCCGACCCGTTCAGTCCACAGGCCGGCGACACGGCGGTTACGAAACAATCGACCAGAACGGCGTGCAAAATTGATCTGACCGTTATCGGGCTTCCTGAAACCCGGGAAGAAACACATGGCGGTTTCATTTCGGCAAATGATGACGACGACAACGAAAACCAGGCGCTCGACAACACAGAGGCGAAGCCTCTCGTGAATCCACAGGGCGCAGCCGTGACAGATGACGAATTGAAGCTCATGCGCATCGCTTTCTTGCCCGACGTCAACTACGGGACCATTACCTTGAAAGCAACTGCCGGGTTGGAGAAACTCAATGTCTGGAAGTTCAGAAACAACCAGTGGAACCTCATAATCTCGGGTAACGATCCGATCGAAACGTGGGACCTGGCAGTTCCCGCCCAGAAACAGGATGTCATCTACAGTCTTTTCTACGCGGAGGGTCGCTGGCCCAGCGGCACGCTCCGCGACATCAAGCTGGAAGCCACCTATGTCGGCTCAAAGACAAGGTGCAAGGACAAGGTGAGCCTGACCATCATGAAGATGGATATTTTGATGGACGACGTGCTGGAGACGGAGGAGCAGATACCCGGCGCGTTTATCGGGTTGAACAAGGACCACGACAACGGCAACTTGCAGGTGGCGGACAAAACCTTGGACGGGCCAATACCTGCCGAAAACGACCTGCGCAGGTTCACGCTCAGGCTGTTCCCGGCCGATCTGGAGACGGGAGAGGTGAAGCTTGACGTGACTGCTGGCGGGGCGAAGGTGAAGATATGGGCTTCTCCCCAAAAGGGCGGCACACCGGTCGCCCTTCCGTGCACATGGCCGATAGGCGTCACAGCGCCCGACCCGGTTCCATGGACTCTCTACATGGAAGGCTTCGAGCCGAGCGGCGCAATGCGCGACGTTGCCTTGCTGGCGAGATATGAAAGACCGGCGGTAGGCACTACTGCCCCTGCCCGTGCCGAAGACCTCGTCAAGATAACCGTTGTCGAAACAGACGTAGTGGTCGCAGGCGTCCCTGAGTTCGAGGAGATGTTTGTGG
>JAVHLO010000281.1 GCA_031082105.1 Planctomycetota bacterium | reverse complement strand
CAATGTTCTGGGCCGGCAGGATTAGCGTAGAGGAGGGCAGAACGACGGCGTTCAACATAGACAACAACGTAACGCACGAGCAGATAGCCGAAATCCAGAAGCGGCCAATTGCGGTTGTGAGAAGCAAGTATGACTTTATCGTTCGGGAAATGAAAAAGTAGTAGGAGGAGCAGACCATGCAAACGCGTTCTATGCTGCTGTGGTTCATCAGGAACCTGCTGGTATTCGTCTTGCTTCCAGTCAGTTCGCGGCTGGGAATGGCCGGCTGGACGGACGGCTTCTACGGCGGGACGGACTCTCGCCCGGTGGACCACAAGACGACCGAGGAGTATCCCGAGGGAGTCGCGCCGACCCAAGAGCTGGACTGTGCTTGTTCCCCATGCCCCTTCAAGCTGATTCCCGAAATCAACTTGCGGTACTGGTGGGTCTATGATGACGATGCCTGGACAAAACTGCTGTGGGCAGGCGACGACTGCTACTTCTTCAGCAACGCCTTTGACTTCGCGAATGCCCTGCTCGAAGAAGATGCCTACTCACCCGGCGGAACTTGGACCTTCCAGGGGAACTACGAGTGCAAGTGCAAGTGGACTGGCGCATTGCACGGCTGCGGCAGTTATGTGTCATGGATCAGAGTTGTCTACAAATTCGAATCCACTTTCCTTGGCGTGGTCAACCTCGAGAAGTCATCCGAAACAGGACTCAAGGCGGGAGCGGGAATCGAGTATGACAAGAAAGGAAAAGCCTTCTTCTGCCCCAAAGCGGAGATATGCACGAGCACAACTAACAAGCGAAGCACGCAGGTTGGCTTCAAGTGGGTCAGGGTCGATGACGAGTCGCCTACATCCCGACAAGGCACGTGCGAATGCGGACCACAAGGTCATACCTGTGTCGCGCACAATCCCCCGTCTTCCGGCGGCGCCGGCGGCCCCGGCGGCGGACCGGCCGCCCCGCTCGATCCGCCGGATGGGTCGGGTCCCACGGCAGCCAAACAGCCTGACCGGCCCGCCTCGCCGCTCACGACCTTTGTCGCTCCCCAGACCGGGATGGTACTTGCGGAGGTCCGGGTCACGCCGGGCAAGACGCTCCGGCTCTTCGATCCCGAAGTCGGCGGCAAGGCGGCGGCCGAGGTGCGCGTGACAGAGGACGACGACGGCAAGGTCCTGCCCTTCATCGTCGGCGGCGTGGCGCTCGCGTCCGCAGGGCTGTTCATTGATTCCGGCGGCAGCGGAGGGAAACACGGCCCCACAACCGGCTCCTCGGGGCCGGCTGGCCCGTCCGGCGACACCATCGCGCGCACACTTGCGAATGGAGATACCAGCGTCACCGAAGGGCTCTTCGCGCTCGACACCCAGGACACGCTTACGATCACACCGGACGGCTCCACGCCGCCGTTGACCATCCAGAACGAAAAGGTCGAGGGCTGGACCGATACCGCCATCGAGACGCGCAAGGCGGATGGAAATACCGTCTGGAACTACCCGACGAAGAAGCTTGCGGAGGTCGTCGACGACAACGGGCTTGCAGGGCAAACGGTCCAGTATCAGCTCAGCCCGGACGAAATCGAGGCGGGCGAGCACGCCTTCGTACTGGTCGACAAGAACGGCGTCGAGATGGCGCGGAAGTCGGTCGGCGGCGCGCGGAGTACGCAGATGTCGATCGTGGTGGTTCCGCAGGACGGCCCGCCGGGCAGCCCTGCGACGCTCGAGATTGCGGCGACCGGGATCATGGACTACTACGAGCGGTCGGTCTGGGGCGGGATGCCGGAAGGAACGACGATCGCCATCGACTACAGCCTCTCCGGCGGCGCGACAGGCCCGACCAGCGCGTCCATCGCGGAGGTCTTGTCGCTGCCGATCAAGCGGGGCGCGAGCGACGGCCAGATCTCGGCGCAGCTCGTGTCGCCGGAAGAGAAATGACCGGCGCAGATTGAGCGACAGCATCGCGATGAGTTCGGGGACGCGGAAAGGCAAAGCAATTGTCATTCCCGCGAAAACGGGAATCCAGCGAATCGCCCACACTCCCGGGACTATCGAAATCCGGGCTACGGCCGCGAGCCTCGCCCGATCGCCCTGGCCAGCGCGCGCTCCAGTTCGGCGAACTTCACCGGCTTGAACAAGTACTCGAGCGCTCCAAGCCGCAGGGCTTCGGCGACGACCTCGGGAGGGGGCGCTCCGGATACCATGATCACACTTGTTCGCGGATGCGATCCCTTGATCTCTCGCAGAACCTCGACGCCGTTCATGCCCGGCATGGAGTAGTCCAGCAGGACAACATCGAACTCCGACTCCCGCAGTACCCGAAGAGCCTCCTCGCCGGAGTAGACGCAGCGCGTCAAAAAGCCGGCGCGTTCAAGCTGGGCAGCGACGACTTCCGCCACTCCGGGATCGTCGTCGACGATGAGGATATTTGTCGGCGATTCGATCATTTGTATAGCTCTCGAACGATGTTGCTGTCTTGGGCGACAACTCTTGATATTCCCTTTGAGATTCTGTAGTACTGCAGTCGAGACCGAGAGCGCTGGAGACATTTTTGTCGCCGAAGGCGACCTACTGCGCCTTGCCCTCGTGTTTGTCCAGTTCACCAGTCACAAAATCGGCTAAGGTCCGAACGCACCGGAAAATCTTCACGCTCACCTGTTGGTTTGAGATGTTGATGCCGAATTCCCTTTCGAGCCCGACGACGAGTTCGAGCGCGTCGATCGAATCGAGCCCGAGCGAGCCGCCGAATAGCAGCTCGTCCGTGCCGATCCGGTCGGCCGAAATCTTCAGCCTCAGATGCCGTACGATGAATTGTTTGATTCGATCTTCCACGCCAAATCACCTTGCGCCATTTTCGATAGATTGCGCAACTTGATCCGTAGCCCCGCTCTGAAGGTCACCAACTGGCGGCACTGATTCTCTTGCCGAGTCGAACGAGGAGGTTCCGGGGTGCCGCGCTTCGCGGCATACCCCGCACCCTCCGATTCGGCAATGCCATTTCCGATTCTCCGACGCGAAGCGCCGCAGTTCCCTCTCTGCTTCTGGGTTCCGCGGCACAATCAGATCGTGCGGCTCACTCGGAATATTTGCCGGCTCCATTGCCTATCATGGCTCTGACGCAGCAGCCGGGAGGGGCATCAAGCACGGCCGGATCGGTCTACTTGATGCCCCTTTCCCCATGAGCTGCTCTCGAGTCGGAAATCTCCGCCGTGGAGATCCCTCGCAGGAGGAGTAAGGATCCTACATTTTCTGCCGGGGCGCGCAAACACAGCGTGTCGGGACTTGGCGAAGATGCGCGCACAGTGCCGGCTAGAACCGGAACTCAATACCAAGATAGACGCCATACTGTTCCGTTTCGCTCGCGGGTTCCCATCCAATACCTACCGGCACTCCGCCGTACATGACCGTGAACTCGTCTCCCTTGCCTATCTCTGAGTACTCGTACCATGGGGTCACGACAAGCGCCCATTGCTCGTCGAAACGGTACGTGACAGGGAGCTCAACCTTCCAGCCATCCTTGTTGCCGAGGTCTGACTCTTCGTCGTCAAATAGCGGATCCGCTTCGGAGAGATTGACCGCGATGTTGCCCGCGAACATGAAGTTCACCGAGACGTCAAGGGCAATCGTGAGGTCCTCCGATGCCAGCCAATCAGCTCGAACTCCAAGGGGAACGAACCACCATGAGTACTCCTCTGAGAAGGGATTACCGAGATTGCCGAGATCACGGTCCCAGTAGCGGTATCCGAGTCCCGTGTACGGTGTTATGTGCAAATCTCCCGGCTTGAATGTGTAGCCGATATTGCTCTCTACCGTAATCATGGTATTCTCCGTTTGGTCTTCCACCGGGTCGTAGTCGGGGGCTTGAGTGGTGCCGTCGTAGTTCGTCTCCCAATCCGTCCATTCAAACAGAAGGCGGCCGTACAGACCGTTGTCTGCCCCTTCGTACCTGTAGCCAAGATGCAGCCCGGGCAACCATCCTTCTTCGGTGCTCTTGCCCGGACCGTCGATATCCTCGGCGTAGTCGAAGTTGTAGTACAGTACGCCAAGTTCCAGCGCGTTCGACAGCTTGTCTTCTTCGGTCTCCTGGGCAAGTACAGACTGCCCGAAAACCACTATGCCGAGGCAAACCGCCAAGATCGAGCCTATTTTGCCGGCCATATCGAGATCTCCTTTCCCAACATCACATTCACAGAAAACGCGTTTGCCCTCGCGAACACTCGCGAGATACTCAAATGCCAGGTATGACGCATTCCCTTACACGGATCTCTGAGAACCAAGTACTTCACTACACGGCGCCGGAGGTCTCCACGGCCTCAGTCGGGTCGCTCGTCGGCTGACAACCGGCGGTGACCAACTGAGGCCGTGGCTGAGACCATCTGTCCACTTTCTGAGTGGACTTTTCAGGCCCTCGAAACAGTGCGTTCAGCGCCTCGCGCCTGATACTATGAGGCGGCTGCAAAGCCTTCCTGGCCAGCCGATGCCCTTCACTGGAGCATCGCCAGCCGGATATACTGGCGCGGTACCCTGAACTTCCTTGTCAACTCCGTGATGCCGTTGGTTCCCCTCGCCGCAGGAGACAGATCGCACTGCACCTCTGGCGGGAGCTTGTACCAGGCGCCGGTCGCCCCGTCAACAGCCACCCCGAGCAATCCAAACATGAATATGCTGCATACCAGGTATCCGGCCTGGAAACTCCGCTTGTACTCGACGGTCTTCGTCGTGTACCCCTGATAGGAGAAAGTGGCGCAGGTGACTTTCTTGCTTACCTTCAGCGTAACGGGCGTCGTGCCCTGCACGTCTCCGGCGACGATGTGCGCCCCCGACGGATTTGAAGTGAACCGGACGTCGCTGCGCGATCCGTCGCATATCAACGCGCACCCTTGCGACAACAACACAACCGCCAGAAGTATGCCAGTGACAAGGTTTTTTCTCATCCTTCGACCTCCAAAATGGGGTAGTGAACGGAGTCCTTTGACCGTTTGCTACCTGTGGATACAAAGCAGGGACAACAAAACACCTTGAGGTCATGTCATTGCATGCGACAACGGTCGCATGTTGGAGACGTGACCACTGCTTCCTCCCTCAAGCCCGGGTTTTG
>JAVHLO010000280.1 GCA_031082105.1 Planctomycetota bacterium | reverse complement strand
ATATCATTGATGGTGTCGGCACACCGGTCGAATCACCGAAGTTCGCGGCGGCCGGTGTGCAGACAGTCTCTGCATCACTGGTGGCGCTCCCTGAGATAATGGGCTCGGTAGACGTCATGGTGGTCGGAGGCATCCCCACAGCGTTCACAAAAGTCTCCGGCGACAACCAGACCAGCGCGTGCGGAAGTGTCTTGCCCGCACCGTTCGTGGCGAACGCAGCGGACCTGTACGGCAACCCGTGCGCGGGCAGACAGGTCTTGTTCACCGTGATGCCGCAAGGGCCGCCGACCGTCACGGACGGAGGCAGCCTATTGCACGCGCGCAGCAATTCTCAGGCGGTGGTGGTCGCAGTAGTCGAGGAATACACGGTCGAAAGAGATGGCCAGACCTACATTGAACAAAGAAGCAAGCCGTACATCTACACGCTGGGCGGTGTGAACGGGACCGTCGAGGCAACCATCGAGAAGTATGACCCCGAGACGAAGACCTCGATCGTCGTCGGTTCGATGACCGCCCCGCGCTACGATTTCACATTGACGGAACTCGGCAGTGTAGACATGGCCGGGACGCGGTTCCTCATCACCGGCGGCGTCGATCCCGCAAGCGGCGCGCCGCTGAACTCGGCGGAGATATTCGAGACCACGACGAACACCTCGATACTCGTTGCGCCCATGGTAAGGGCACGCTACGGACACACCGCGACCCTCCTGCCTGATGGCGCCGTGCTCATCTGTGGCGGCTGCGACGACCCGAGCGCGGAGATATTCGACCCCGCGACGAACGCCTTCAGCGAGGTCCCGGTCGCCATGTATGCCCCAAGGCGGCATCATACGGCGACGTTGGCGGAATACACCGTGGTCGACCCCGTCACGGGCGCGGGCACTCGAGTGCAGAAGATTCTGCTCGCGGGCGGCGCCGGAGACAGCAGCGCGGAACTCTTCGACTGTGCCGCATACGCCTTCACCAAGACCCAGGGCAATATGCTGCACCCGCGACGAAACCACACGGCTACCCTGATCAGCAGCAAGCTGCAAAGCAGAGTGGAGTTGCCCTCACAGTCCTCCTATCCGCGCGTGCTGCTTGTCGGCGGCGAGAACGGCGCGATCCATGGCGACGCGGAGTTCTACAAGCCGGAGACCGATTCCTTCGAAAGCGCCGGCGAGCTTGTGGCCCCGCGCGCGCGCCACTGTGTGGTCTCGTGGCGATATGGAATTATCCAGGACACAGCACCGAACCCGAAAGCGTTGGCGCAGGGGGACTGCCTGATGTTCATCGGCGGCGTCACCCCGGACGCCGGCGGAGGCATCGCAGCGACGGACAGCGTCGAGATATTCAAACTCCCCGGCGGGCCGTTCGAGAGTATTCCTGCGAAGCTGAGCTCCGCGCGATACGGCCACTGTGCAGTGCTTCTCAAGGAGCTCCGCGCGACTCATCAGGGACCTCTGCAGTATCTGCAGGGAGGAGACGTATGTGTCCTCGGCGGACGCAGCATCGGCGCGACAGGCGTTGTCCCCCTGGCCGCAATTGAAATCATCGAGGCGGGAGAGCAACTGGTGCAAGGGACATTCGCCGGCCAGTCAAGCGTTTCCGTCGAGACCGACGGTCTCGGCAACGCGACCGCACCGGCGTACGGACTCAGCGCCGTCGAAGGGACGAACTTGGTCCAGGCCGCGCTCGTCGGGTTCGATCCCGGCGCCGATCTCTTCTTCACGGCAACCGGCGTGTACGTGCCCGGCGCGGTCACGACTTTCAGAATCACATTGCCCGGCGGCGGCGAGGCAAAGGGCATCTATGCCGAGGTCGACACGGATCTGACGGTGGAAGTGACCGCCTTGGACGCCTGGGGGGTCGTCGTCACCGATTTCACCGGCGACGTCAGGATGACCACTTCGGCCCCGGGAACGACGACCTTCGATGAACAGCTTGTGACCTTCACTGCCGCAGGGCAAGGGAAGGCGCTCGTAACAGGGAGAATACTCGCCTACCCTCCAACCGGACAGCGCACCGCGGTCGACAAACTTGGCGGTTTCACGCTGACCGCATCGTCCGTCACTAATCCAACAGTCCGCGGGACGGTCTCGATCCGGATCCATGGGCCGGTGAAGAGCTTCAGCGTACATGGACCGGACAAGGTCACCGTCGGCGCCACGTTCGCCGTCTCCGCCACTGCGATGGACGAGAGGAACAATCTGGTCTACAACTACGTCGGCCCCGCGAACATCACAACAAGCATGCCCGGCTCCACCGACCTCGATGGAATGCAGATGACCTTCGTCAACGGAAGCGGTTCTCTGAGTGCCACGGCGCTTGCCGCGTTACCTGAAGGACAAAGCCTGACCATCACGCTGCAGGATAACCAGGACCCGACGGCTACCGGTTCCTGTTCGATGTCCATCACCAGCCCCATCCAGCCCACGCGCCTTGCGCTGATCCCCTCGTGGCAGGAATACGAAGTCGGCCAGCCTATCGTGTTGACCGTGCGCGCAGAAGACGACATGGGGAATGTCGCGGTCGGCTGGACAAGCGACATCGTCCTGACGACCTCCGAGCCCGGCTGTATTCCCGAATTCGACAACCGCGCATACTCGATGCGGGTCGAAGACCAAGGTAGCATCTCCATCATCGGCGCCCTGTTGAAAGTCCCTATGCAAGGTATCATCACGGTGACCGCGCAGTCCGTAGGCGACCCGGGTCTCACGGGGACGGGGACATACTCTGTCATCTACTACCGTCCCGGCCTGCCGACGACCATCAATACGATGTCGGGAAACAACCAGAATGCTCCGGTCGGAAGCAATCTACCCGAACCGTTCGTCGTGCGTGTGACGGATGCCAGGGGGATACCGGTCGCCGGCACACAGGTGAGATTCTCCTCGCCCGACACGGGGGGCAGCTTCTCCGCCGCTGTGGATGTGCTCCACCACCCGCGATCCGAGTTCGCCATGGTCGAGATTCCGGATGAATACACTGCATTCCTCTTCGGAGGGGCGAACGGCGGGATCGACGGGACGATCGAGAAGTGGGCCGTGACACAGTACACCTCGGAGGTGGTCGGGCAGATGCTGGCGCCGCGATACAACCACACCGCTACGCTGCTTCATGACGGGACGATTCTCATCGTGGGCGGCCTGAACCCCGTGACCGGCGAGACCGTGCCCGGCGCCGAGTTGTTTGACCCGCATACGTATGCGAGCTACTCTGCGAGTGACCAGCCCCTCGAGGCGCGATGGGGACATACCGCCACACTCCTTTCGGACGGCAGGGTGCTCATTGCCGGTGGAAGCAACGGCGTCCCGCGGTCGACCATGGAAATCTACGATCCCGCGACCGATACTTTCACGGCTGCGCATTCAATGTCGGTGGCCCGGACAGGTCACACGGCTACTCCGTTCATGGCCTCCGACGGATTCGAGAAGGTCTTCATCACCGGCGGGGCCGCGGATCGCACGGCGGAGATATTTGACCCAATGACGAATACCGTCAGCTTTGCAGGACAGATGTCGACGACGCGGTTCGGCCACACGGCCTCATATCTTGCGAGCCAGAACAAGATCCTGATCGCCGGTGGCGGGAATGGCTCGGTCACATCGAGTTGCGAGATGTATGATGTGGTCGCGGGGACATTCTCGGCGGCCGGTGACATGGCGGCGCCGCGCATGTTCCACACGGCAACGGTGGTCCGGAACGGAGACATGGTTGTGCTCGCAGGCGGCCTCAAGCAGATCACTCAAGAAGGCATTGAGGCGACCGGTACGGCGGATGTCTTCTTCTGCGCGACCGGAGTGTTCTCCCTCTCGCAGAATCTGATGACGAAACCGAGGTTCCATCATGCCGCGTTTGCGTCCATGCAGGGCGACAAAGTCTGGTTAGTCGGCGGCAAGACGGTCAGGGCATATCCTCCGGAGGCGATCGCGCTCGGATCATGTGAGGAGTTCTACGCATACGGGATCGGCGAAGTTGCAGGTTCGTTCGGGGGACAGGCGTTCGCCATGGCGACGACCGACGCGGAAGGTCTTGCGACATCGCCCGTATTCACGGTGGCATCATCGCAAGGCTGGAACACGGTCCAGGCTTTGGTGGTGGCCGGACATGTGGCGCCCGCGAATTTCAGCGTTTTTGGGTATGCAGGACGTCCGCCGGGACAGGCGACGCAGTTCGCTGTCTGGGTCGATGAAAGCGAAGCTACGGGCTGGCAGGCGTTCCAGGTGGGCGATCAACTCGTCGTCCATATGACGGCGTTCGACGACTACTGGTGGGTCTGTCAAAACTTCAGCGGGACTGTGCGCCTGTCCACTTGGGAGCCCGGGGTGTCCAACCTTGACGGGCAGGAAATCTTCTTCGATGGAACTGAAGGCGGGACGAAATCGATCAGCGGTCAAGCGCTCGCGCTGCCGACATATGGCCCGCCCAACAACGGAGTGCTGTTGATCAATGCAGTACTTGCGACAGATGAGACGGTGCGCGGAAGTACCACAATAGTGATCTTCGGTCCGCCGGCATCACTGGAGATTACAGCCTACCCGCAATCGGCCCAGGTCGGGTCGCACGTGTATCTGCAAGCGTGGCTGAGGGATTCCAACGGCACGCAAGTGTACAACTACACCGGCGCGGCCCAATTGACCACTTCCTGTCCTGGCGCATCGGACTTGGACGGAAGGGAGTTGTTCTTCTCGTTCGGTTCTACGGACCCAGTCGTGGGAATGATGCTTTCGCAACCTCCTGACGGAGTGCTCGGCATAACCGCCACGCTGAACGACAACCCGTCCGTACAGGGCGCGGTACAAGTAGGCGTGGAATCGGTCCCGATGCCGGGCGAGATCGCGAGCTTCGAGCTGACGACGCCCAGCACGCAGATGCAAGTAGGCCAGACGATAGAATTGACGATCCGCGCGCGGGACGCGCACAATGCGACCGTGACGGATTTTGATGGAGTGGCGGGGATACTGGCGAACCCGGCCGGGGTCGTGGCGGAGTTCAGCGAGGTGGCCGTCGATTTCATGCCGTATCACGCGGGCATAGTGACGCTTGTGGGCACGATCGGCGCGGTCCCGCCGGAAGGTACTTTGACCATCGAGGCGCG
>JAVHLO010000027.1:12704-16218 GCA_031082105.1 Planctomycetota bacterium | reverse complement strand
GCCCATTTCGGGTTGAGCCGTATCGCCTCGTTGTAGTCCGCGATGGCACCGGCAAGGTCACCTTCATCGTTGCGGACGTTGCCGCGGCTGTAGTAGGCCCCTGCGTCTTTTGGGTTGAGCCGTATCGCCTCGTCGTAGTCTGCGATGGCACCGGCAAGATCGCCTTTCTCCTTGCAGGCGACTCCGCGCAAGAAGTAGGCATCGGGATACTGCGGACGCAGCTTGATGGCTTGCGTCAGCTGGTCGATGGCAGCGTCGAACTCGCCCAAGCCCTGCGAGGCAAGACCAGCCAGCCGCAGGAACTCCTCTGCACCTTTGACCTCCTTCCCGTGCTTCGCCAGCATCTGGTCGCAGAGGCTTAGCGTTTCCTTCCAGAGCAATCCGGCGGCCATCAACTGCATCACCCTCGCGGCGTCGAGCGTGATTTCGTCCTCAGGCGATGGACTCGGGCCCCTGACGGCCTTCTCCAAATCCGCAGCCGTCTTCTGCCGGAATTCCTCTGACTGCCGCTGCCGTTCGGACCACTCAATTCCAGCTGCGAAAAGGATTCGCTCGCACTTCTTCATATAGAGCCGGCCTCGCCCGGCAAGCGACATGGTGTCATCCGGGTCTATCTTCAACGCCTCCTCGTAGCACAAGAACGCCCTATCTTCGTCGAATATGTACTCGTAAGCCTCGCCCTTGCCGTACCAGGCTGCCGGCATCTCGGCGCAGACCTTCAGCGCCTCGTCGTATTGGGCCACCGCACGCTCGACCGCCTTTCGAAGCGGGTCGAGTGAGCCCTCGCGGTAGAGGTAGACTGTCCCGTTTCTCATGATATCCTTCGCCTTCAGGACAAGCGCCATCGCCTCCTTCTTTGCTTCCGCGTTCGCTACCGTGTCTGCCGCATGCAGTTTGTCTTCATTCTCCTTTTGCGCAATCGCGGCCAGTTGCGCGTCCACCGTCTTCAGGAGGTCGGCAATCTCCGGGTTGTCCTTGTCTTTCTCCTGAGCGGCCAGCAGTCTTTCGCGCGCCTGGCGCCATTCATTGGCCATTTCCTCAACGGGTCGGTAGCTGGAGCTGTCTCCTACAGCCTGCGCTACGGCTATGTGCTGTTTCGCGGCATCGATGTTCGCGATCACGTCACGGGCCGCCTGCGCTGAAGAGACCAGCAGG
Organism: Planctomycetota bacterium; assembly: GCA_031082105.1. GTDB lineage: Bacteria > Planctomycetota > MHYJ01 > JACQXL01 > JAVHLO01 > JAVHLO01. The sequence goes on along the minus strand of JAVHLO010000027.1, from coordinate 15,063 downwards.
CCAATGACCACAACCACGATGATGACCCCGGCCGCGGCGGTGGGTATCACCACGGCCTTCTTCTTCTTCGCCTGCCGCCAGAGCCGTTCGATCCCCGTGATCGGTCGCGCGGCTATCGGCTCGCCTTCGAGATACCTGCGCAGGTCGGCGGCGAACTCGCCCGCGTTCGGGTACCGCCTGTGCGGCTCTTTCTCGAGCGCCTTCAGGCATATCGTCTCGACGTCCCGGTGGATTGCCCTGACCGTCGTGGACGGCCTGCGCGGCTCGCGTTCCGCAACCGCTTTCAATAACTCGTAGACGTTGTTCGAGGTGAACGGCACCACGCCGGTAAGCATCTCGTAGAGGATCACGCCCAGCGCATAGACATCCGAGGCCGGGCCTATCTCCCTCGCCTTGCCAAGCGCCTGCTCGGGCGACATGTAGGCCGGCGTGCCCATGACCTGGCCGGACATGGTAAGTCCCGACTTGCCGACGGCCTTCACGTTCCGGGCGAGGCCGAAATCGGTCAGCACCGGCTTTCCTTCACCAGTTACTATCACGTTGGCCGGTTTTAGGTCGCGGTGAACGACTCCCTGCTGATGGGCATGGTCGAGCGCGACCGCGACGTCGAAGAGTATGCCGAGTTTCTGCCTGAGGGGGAACTTCGTTTCCTTCGTGCGTGCGTGCGTGGGGGCGTGCGGCTTTGCGGCGGCCAGCATCTTTGCGAGGTCGTCGCCTTCGAGGTAGTCCATTGTGAAGAAGTGTTTTCCGTCGATGCTGCCCACATCGTGAATCTGGACGATGCCGGGATGGCGGAGTTTCGCAGCGGTGCGCGCCTCGCGGACGAAGCGGGTGAGCGTATCCTGGTCTACCTCTTCGCCCTCGCGGGATAGAACCATCTTGAGCGCAACGACGCGGTGGAGTTCCTTGTCCCAGGCCTTGTAGACGACGCCCATCCCGCCGTGGCCGAGCTCGGAGAGGAGGACGTATCTGCCGAATGGTTTGCCGTGCGCTAGTTGCGGATTTTGGATTGGAGATTGCAGATTTTGTGTTTCGGAAATGACCGTTCTGTCGTCGGGGCCGGTCTCATGTCGAGGCGCTATGGCCGCTCCCTCACGGTCGCGGCTCGGTTCCGGCTCGGCGGGAGCCTCGCCCTCCCGATCACGCTCCCCCGCGGAACGGGGCGGTACAACAGGCAAGTTGGGCGCGCTGTCATGGACGGCTATGTTCTGGGTCGGGCCTTTGAGCGCGAGGTCTGCTTGCTTGCAGTGCGGACATATTACCCCTGCCCCCGCCCTACTGCGAGCGACGGCGACGTTGAACCTCTTGCCGCAGGCGGGGCAGTGCATGATGACCTTGTCCTGGAGCTGGAGCGTCTCGCGCACGCGCTCCGGCGTGAGGTAGCCCCTCTTGATCATGACCTCGCCGAGCCGCAAGTTCACCCCGCGGTCGTGCATCTGCGCCTGGACACGGAGACATTCGTTGACCTTGTCGGCGGGCAGGATGCCGAACTTGATGAGGAGCTTTCCGAAGAGGGCTTCCTCCTTGCGCAGGCGGAGCCATTCGTCTTCCTTGCTGAGGGCGTCCTTTTGGGCTTCGACGAGTCGGTCGAGTTGGGTCGTGTTGACGAGCTGTTTCTGGAGCATCAGCGCTCCGAGCGGTTTTGGAGGCCGTCCCTGGCGCTGGGCCTCTTCCTGCTCTCGGAGGCACTCATCAAGTTGCTCCTTCGAGATGATGCCGAGAGACAGGCCGATTTTTCCGAGCAGGATTTCTTCCTTTGCCGACATAGACGGAATCCCGACCAAAAGCTGCAACTATATCGTATTCGCCGATTTCGAATCCCCGCTTTCGCGAGGACAGGTCAAGAGCCTCCAAGGAGGACGGGGTCACCTCTACTCGTTTCGTTTTTGGGGTCTGCAAGCTACTCCGACCTGCGCCCAGTCACATGCCAAACGACGCTCGCGAACTGAATCCGCGACCGTCTGGCCCTGGGGGCATTCTAGCGCATCCCGGAGACCGTGTCAAGCAGAGATGTAGGTGCATGGTTTCGATCTGACTCTGTCATTGGTGGTCTGTTCGTCCGTAGGCTGACACCGGATTCCCGCTTGCGCGGGAATGACAGCCGAGGCCGTCTCCGCGGTTCCTCACCACTCATCGCCCCACCGGACTCCTGCGGTCGCCTAGCACGCATTACTTACGAACCTTCGATGATTCGCGACAGACTGTCGAGTTTGTAGTACGCCACGCAGGCCGCAGCCGGAAAGGAATCGGCCACAAGAAGGCACAAAATGCCAAAACGAAGACCGCAAGTCCTGGCGAATGCCCCTCGTTGCCGAAGCTGTACGCTTTTTCCTGGCGTTTTGTGTCTTTTGTGCCTCTT